>JARLHF010000003.1 GCA_031292375.1 Chlamydiales bacterium | reverse complement strand
TGTTAAAATTGTCTTTTTTGACATCTTTATCGTTAAATTTTTCAACCATATGTTCACATATGCTTGAAAAATTTATCAATAAATCTACTCAAAAAATTTCAATTTTTCTAAGCAAAGCTAATTATGCAAGAAGTCTATTTTTATTTGATGCGCTTAATTTTATTAATACCATTAAAGGCAGCAATGCGGTAGCCTTCCGCAAATGTTGGGTAATTGAATATATGCTCGATAAAGTAATCAAGATGGGCATTAAAAGACATCGCCACTTGTCCAATGTGGATCACTTCGGTTGCACTTCTACCTATGATGTGAATTCCCAAAATTTCCAATGTATCAGCGTGAAAGAGGATTTTGAACAGGCCCCTTAAGCTTCCAGAAATATGCCCTCTTGCAATTTCATAGTAATAAGCTCTTCCCACTTCATAGTGAAATCCAAGCGCTTGTAATTGCTCTTCAGTATAGCCCACAGAAGAGATTTCTGGTATGGTATAGATACCTATTGGATAGAGAGTTGGAAATGTATGAGCTGCAGCGCCAAAAGCCTGACGTGCTGCGAGACGACCTTGTTCCATACTAGTAGATGCCAGAGCAGGAGCTCCTATAACATCCCCAACAGCATAAATATTTGGCACAACTGTTTGGAAGAGGGAGTTAACAGGGATATGCCCATCTTTTGTAAGTTCAATGCCAACATTTTGTATCTTTAAAGAGGCAACGTTTGCAGACCTACCAAGGGCATATAATACGGTATCTGCCGTAATCGTAAATCCATCTTTACATGTTACAACACCTTGGTTACCAACACGTTCTATCTTATCAAACTCTTTACTACCAACAAATTTCAAGCCTATATCAACCAAAGACTTCTGTAAGTGTGCACCAATTTCAGCATCTAAAAGTCCAAGCATTCTCTCTTTTTTATCAATCACCGTAACGTCTGTTCCAAGAGCCGAAAAAAAGCTTGCATATTCAGAGCCAATAATCCCTCCTCCTAAAACCACCATAGACTTTGGCACTTCACTAAAATGAAGTAGACCCGTAGAATCTAAAATTACTTTTCCATCAAAGGGCACATTGGAAGGATCTCTTGGACTAGACCCTGTAGCGATCATGATGATATCAGCGTTAATTTGATAAATCTCGCTTCCGCTATCATCACTGATAATCATTTGATGCTTATTTACAAAATGGGCTATCCCAAAAACTAAATGGATATTATTTTGGCTAAACTGCTTTAAAAGCAGCACTCTCTCATCAGCTAATACTTTGTGTAAACGATAAGTTAAATCACCAATTGCAACATCATTTTTTAAGCTATCCTTTCCATATAAGGTACGATCATGAAACCTTGTAAGGTCTAAGATCGCCTCTCTAAGTGATTTAGAAGGTATTGTTCCCGAATTAAGAGAAGCGCCTCCTGGCTCCTTATCCTTTTCAACAACAACTACATTTTTTCCAAACTTAGCTGCTTGAATTGCCGCCTTTTGCCCTGCAGGGCCAGAACCAATTACAACCATGTCGCATTGCACTATTTCCACACTTCATCTCCTACCAAACGTATATACACAAACAAGTTCAAAAGTTATTTCTAAATTGCTGTTTTAACTCCTCTAAAGAAAGGCCTGTTACATTTACAATCGTTTGTAAATCTAAACCATTTTGATAAAGATTTTCAGCAATTCTTTTAGATGCTTGTAAGTTACCCTCAACAAATCCTTCCATCTTCCCTTCAGCTTTTCCTTCAGCTTTTCCTTTATCTTCAGCAGCGGCTATTTTCCCTTTGAAAGCCAAATCACTCATTTCCTCATGATCGTAGGTAAGAAGCTCATTGGCATTCCAACCATGGCGCTCAAGCTCCTCATAAGCTCTTTCAATAATAGGATCCTCATCAGCAAGTAACTTCAAATCTGTACTTGTTGTTTCTTCTGCATGCTTAAAAAAATAAGCCCACTTATCGACGATATTATCAAGTGAATGAATATCTTTATCAAATTTAGGTAATTCAAGAAAAGTAAAAGAAAAGTCACGCAAATTATGCTCATAATTATTTTTGTCTAATATAACGTGATCTGACTTATATTCCTTTTTTTCAGGGAACATGATATAATCGACAATAGCAAGAAAGATGACTTCCTTAAGATTTTCATAGCTTTTACCACTTTTAGCCTGATTAACATAAACTTTAGCTGCATAAAACTGAGCTCTTTTCTCAAAGCCTCTTTCTGAGGCAACTTGCATTTCTACAATATAAGCATTGCCTCGTTCATCTTTACATAAAATATCGACGATACTTACTTTTTGAAAGGCAATTTCAGGGTCTTGAATTGTCTTTAAAAACGTAACATCAACGATCGGCGCTTGTTCTTTAAATTTCACCATATCATTTAAAAAATGAATCAGAATATCTTTATTTTTTTCAGTTCCAAATATTCTTTTAAAGGCTATGTCATTTTTTGGATCAAGAAACTTTGTAAGCATCGACTTTACCTAAGGTAATATAAATATTGTCGCAAGTCTAGCAAACCTTTCTTTAAAATACAAGGTTTAGGAGACGTGTGCGCTTAAGCTATCGCCCATTGGCATGCCCCCTGGAAAATAGTTATTCCAGCGTTTAGTAACAAGAGATGACGTTGCATCATCTACCAAAACTTCTTGAGGATATTTTGGCTTCATGCGCGCATCAATTAAAATAGGCGCCCCATGGCATAGATGATTGCGGTAGATATGACACTTGGATGAATAGATATCCGCTGCTGGCTCAAACCTTGTAAAGGTTGTCCACAAAAAGGAAGCCGTGCTTCTCAATGTCTTTTCAAGACTATCTACCAATATAAGCAAGGGCCATTTTGCAAAGCTTGGATAAGATGCAATCTCTTGCATGTTCATCTCTTTACCAAAGCCTGCCTCTACCACTAAACATCCTGGACAAAAGGCTTTTGCTCGTTTGATCATCGAAGGAAGCCTTCCTTGAAATTCATCTTGCAAATCTCGCACCTTGTCGCCCACTCCCAAGATAACTCCTCTGGAACCTTTGTTAAAAGAAGGCCCTGTATAGTCGAGAGTATCCAATGAGAGGTTAGAAAAAATAAAAAGGTCTTTTTCTGGCTGAAAGCGCTCAAGAACGATTTTTAGTAAAGCTTTTATATCTTTAACATCTACTTGTTGATTCGTTACAAGAAGAAACTTAGTTAAAGAGAGCTGCCCCTCTCCCAAAACACGAAAAGCAGATGTCATGCACTCTCTTTCATAACGCTCGTTGACGACTATTGCTGAAAGGGCATGAAAGCCCGTTTCAGCATAACTCCAAAGAGATTTTACTGCTGGCATGACCAAAGGAAAAAGAGGAGACAATAACTCTTGAAGGTAATTGCCTATATAAAAATCTTCCTGTCTTGGCTTACCAACAACTGTTGCAGGATAAATAGCATCTTTTCGATGATAGATCTTTTTACAATTAAAGACAGGAAAATCGTGCTCCAAGCTATAGTAGCCATAATGGTCTCCAAATGGGCCCTCTAGCCTTCTTTCATGAGGTTTTGCATCACCTATCAAAGCAAACTCACAATGCTTTACAAGAGGATAGACGCTCTCCTTGGCTTTAACGGTAGAGAGTTTTTTACCTTGCAAAAAAGAACAGAGCAAAAGCTCTGGAACATTTTCAGGAAGGGGCGTAATAGCACTTAAGATCAATGCTGGAGGACCTCCAAGCAATATGTTGACAGGAAGACTCTTATTCTGAAGCTCCGCCTCATGGAAATGAAATCCACCACCTTTTGCAATTTGCCAATGTAAACCCGCTTGCTTCTCATTGTAGCGCTGAATACGGTACATGCCCAAATTGTGAGGGCCGCCTCCAACTGGCTCCGTATAAACGAGGGGCAACGTAATGAATGCACCTCCATCAAGAGGCCAAGAGGTAAGCAGTGGTAATCGATTCAAGTTGGGTGTGTCCATGGAACATTCAAGAACACCACTACTTCGCTCTTTCTTCAGCCCTACATTCAAAATTTTTTTAAACAACGATCTGTGCTGCCAAACTTTTGAAAGCGTCGGTGGCATATTTTCCTGAAAAAAACGAACAAGCTCCGTAAGAGTCTCTTCTGGTCGATTATGAAAAGCGCTATTTACACGCTTCTTAGAGCCAAATAAGTTAGTGACAACTGGAAATGAGCTGCCCCTAACTCTTCGAAAAAAAAGTGCAGGACCATCTGCTGCTGCAACTCTTCTATGAATTTCTGCTATTTCAAGATGCGGATCTACTTCTTCATGGACTTCAACAATTTCCTGAGTCTTTTGCAACTCACGAATAAATCCACGAAGACATAGCATCAAGCACTTCCAATTTTAAACTTTTTTACCAGCTGCTCTCATTTCACGAACAACTTGGCTTAGGCCCAACTTATCAATTGTACGAAGCGCTGCCATGGAAAGGCGAAGTGTAATAAAACGATTTTCTTCTGCAAGCCAAAGGCGTTTTTTGGCAAGATTAGGAAGGAAGCGTCGCTTGTTAATCCCTGTAATCTTAATACCGATACCTTTTTTCTTTTTAGCAATACCACGAGTCGTATAACTACGTCCTCTCACTGGCTTTCTATCTGTTACTTGGCACTGTTTTGTCATAAGTAAGCTCACTCCTCAAAAATCTTTAACTTTTTGAAGACAATATATCAAAGCACTTGTTATTCAACAAGCATCTCGTGCATGATCAGTGAAATTTTATGAGAATAGAAATGAAAAATAAATTTTTACCCATCACTCTTATAGCTCTTTTACTATTTGTACTGGCGTCTCTAACAGTTTATTCTATCAATAAAAGCACAAGGAACGACACCCCTTTAGCAACCCTCTATTCAAACCAAAACAATAATGACTTATCGTGCCTTTTAAAAGATGCTATTTTAAGTGCAAAGCACTCCATCTTTATTGAAATATTTACTTTTACTGACCCTCAAATTCTACACGCTTTAAATAAACAAGCAGAAAAAGGTATTGACATAACGATTGTCTATGATGCAAAAAACTCCTTTGGTCTTAAAAAAAAACTGCACCCAGCCATCAGTAGTTTACCAAAAAGAAAAATACAAGGACTTATGCATAGAAAAATTTTGATTGTAGACAAGAGTCAAATTTGGATTGGATCCACAAATTTTACAACACAATCTCTTCGCATGCATGGCAATCTCCTCATGTGTCTTGAATCCGAAGAAATGGCAAGAGGTATCATAAATGAAGTCCTTAAAACGCAAGCTCTTTTAAAACACGACTACTATATAGGCAATCAACACATTGAACTATGGCTATTACCAGATCCTCAAGCAAAACCTCGTCTATTACAACTCATTACAAGCGCGCAAGACTCCATCAAAATTGCTATGTTTACTTGGACAGACCCTATCATTACTCAGGCGATCATTGATGCAAATAAGAGGGGCGTAAAAGTTGAAGTGATCTTAGACTATAATTCATCACTAGGAGCAAGCAAAAATGTGGCCAGCCTCCTAGCAGAGCAGGTACACTATTTTGCAGTTTCCTCAGGATCTGAATTATTTCACTACAAATTCGCTTTTATCGATAATAAAACACTCATTCACGGCTCAACTAACTGGACCAGATCTGCTTTTGAAAGAAATGAAGAGTGCCATGTAATCATACAAGAGCTTGATCAAGAGCAAAATATATTTTTAAATAGTCTCTGGAATACTTTAAAACACTATACAAAAAAAGAACTTTCACAAAAAGCTGCTTAAAATGTACCTAATTGCTTGGAAAATGCTTGTGGGCGATCGTGCGAAATATTTTGGCATATTGATTGGACTCAGTTTTGCATCCCTTCTCATTACGCAACAACTAGCAATTTTTGTCGGAATCATGTCTAGAAGCTACAGCTTCATTACTGACACACCTCAAGCGGACATTTGGGTGGTAGACCCTGGAGTACTCTATATCGATGATATTCGCCCCTTAAGAGATATAGATCTTTTGCGTGTATATGGAGTAGAGGGTGTGGATTGGGCTGTCCCCCTTTTCAAAGGACTTTTACGTGTAAGGCTTGATAACGGAACCTTTCAAACTTCCAACGTAATTGGAATTGATGATGCTACTCTAATTGGAGGTCCTGCTAAAATGATACAAGGCCGTCTTTCTGATTTAAGGGCATATGACGCCATCATCGTAGATAAAGTTGGAGCTGAGGGTAAGCTCGCATCACCCTCTCCTATACCAGGAGATCCACCTATTCCTTTAAAAGTGGGCGATTTTGTAGAAATCAATGATAACAGCGCTCGTGTTGTTGGCATTTGTGAAGAAACACGCACTTTCCAATCACAGCCTATTGTTTACATGACTTATACAAGAGCACTTTCTTACGCACCTGCTGAAAGGAAACTTCTCTCTTTTATATTAGTAAAAGCAAAACCAGGTATTCCTTTACATCTCTTGACAAAACACATTCAAGAACAAACAGGATTTAAGGCTTATACCAAAGAAGAATTTAAAAACCTCACCGTACTCTACTATCTAAAATACACAGGAATTCCTATCAACTTTGGAACTGCTGTCCTTCTTGGATTTGTTGTAGGCACTGCAATTGCAGGTCAAACTTTTTATAATTTCACTCTCGACTCCTTACGTCACTTTGGAACGCTTAAAGCAATGGGAACATCTAATGCAACGCTTTTGCGCATGATCTTGATGCAAGCTATGATTGTAGGCTTTATTGGATACGGCATAGGTATTGGAGGAGCTTCTCTTTTTGGCATCTTTCTTGGCTCAACAGAACTCTCCTTCCGGCTGCCTTGGCAACTTCTTGTCATTACAGCAACAGCTATCTTTCTTATCTGTACAGCCTCTGCTGCCTTCAGCATACGCACAGTCATACGTCTAGAACCTGCTATAGTCTTTAAAGGATAGTGTAGAATGGATTCAAACACACCACTTGCCGTACGTTGTAAAGGTATTAAAAAAAGCTATGGAACAGGACTTGCCAAAGTACAAGCTCTTAGAGGCGTTGATTTAGAAGTGAATGCTGGCGAGCTTTTAATGCTTGTTGGTCCTTCTGGATGCGGTAAAACGACTCTTATATCCGTAATGGCAGGAATCCTCAACCAAGATGAAGGAGAATGCTTAATTTTTGATAAAGCACTCAATCATCTTCCAGAGGCTGAAAAAACTCGTCTTCGCGGAGAGACTATTGGCTTTGTTTTTCAATCTTTCAACTTGATTCCAACTCTTACAGTTGCTGAAAATGTATCCATTCCTCTTTTGATTAATGGTATGGAACGAATAAGTGCTCTAAAAAAAGCACGCATTCTTTTATCAGAAATGGATATGCAAAATTATGCCCAAACACTTCCCTTGGATCTCTCTGGTGGACAACAACAAAGAGTTGCCATTGCAAGAGCTATTATACATAATCCAAAACTTGTTGTTTGTGATGAGCCAACTTCTGCACTCGATCATCAAACTGGCATGAAAATTATGGAGATCCTCAAAAAACTTGTGACACAAAAAAAGATTTCTTTAATAGTTGTAACACACGATGCAAGAATTTTTGATTATGCCGATAAGATCGCAAAAATGGATGATGGACATATCATTGAACTTGGTACTAACGGTAAAGTGTGAGATATAAAAAATGATACGTAAATTACTACTTCCCATTATCGCACTTCTTGGCATATTTTTTGGCGTATGGCTGGCCATCAAAGACCATCAAACTACTCCTCCTCAACCACCTTTAATTACTCCTCCCTATCCTCCTTACAACTCCTATATTGCAGGAGCTGCCCTCATTGAAGCTATTCCTGCAAATATTGCTGTTGGAACTACATCTTCTGGACTTGTAACAAATGTCTATGTACGCGTTGGCACGCCCATTAAAGCAGGAGATCCTCTCTTTAAAATTGATGATACTACACTAAAAGCTACTCTAGATGTAGAGCTTGCAAACGCCCAGCTTGCAGAAGCTAATTTAAATACTCTACTTTTAGCACCAAGAGATGAAGATGTTTGGCTTGCAGAAGACCTTGTAAAACAAAATGAAGGAATGCTGGGCCAGGCAAAAGACCAACTTGCCCTCGTTAGAAACCTAACTGATGTAAGAGCTATCAGCATCGAAGAAATACACAACAGAGAATTTGCAGTTCAAATTGCCGAAGCAAACCTTGCTTATGCTAAACACTCCCTTCTCAAAACAGTGAGAGGTGCATGGATTCCAGATATTGAAGTTTCAAGGAAGCAATACCAGGCAGCCCTTGCAAATATTGCTCAAATAAATACACAGATTGACCTTTTAACTGTTAGATCCCCCATCGATGGAGAAGTTTTACAGGTCAATGTTCACGAGGGTGAATTTGCTGTAGCAAGTGACTTATCACAGCCATCAGCACAACCCAGAATGGTTGTTGGCTATACAAAGCTCCTCTATTTACGAGTAGATATCGACGAATATGATGCATGGCGATTTTCCAAAGAAGCAAATGCTGCAGCTTATTTAAAAGGCAATCCACGCATTAGAATACCCATCCATTATGAGTATACAGAGCCCTACGTTGTTCCAAAGCAGTCGCTGACGGGAGCTTCTACAGAACGTGTAGATACACGCGTACTACAAGTTATTTACAGCTTTGATCCAAAAGATTTTCCTGTTTATGTAGGATTGCAAATGGATATTTTTATTGAAGCACCCTCTTTATTTTCCTATGATCACCCTTCAAAGAAGGCCTCATGAAACAATTATACATCATTTATCTCTCAATGCTTTTGTTTTTATCTGGCTGCATGGTAGGGCCTGACTACAAAAAACCACAATTTACCCCTTCTTGTAAATTCGAAGATGCATCCTATCCACTGATGACACAAAATGCACCCTTTGTCAAATGGTGGCATACGTTCCACGATCCTATTCTCAATCAATTAATTACTCTTGCTATCCAATCCAATTTAGATTTAAAGCTTGCAACCTCTCGAATTAAAGCTGCAAGAGAGCAATACATTATAGCAAGAGCACCCCTCTTTCCAAGTATCAACGTAAGTGGTTACTATCAAAGAAATAGGTATTCACAAGATCTTCCGCTCATCTTTACACCTAAAAACCCCTATCAAAATCTTTTCCTAGCTGAATTTGATGCTACTTGGGAGCTCGACCTTTTCGGTGGAACAAAAAGAGCCATGGAATCTGCAGTAGACTCCCTTCAAGCATCTGTTGAAAACAGAAGATCTGTCCTTGTAACATTGCTTGCAGAAGTTTCAAATAATTATCTTCTTTTAAGAGGCACCCAACAGCAAATTATAGTAGTTAAACAAAATATAGCATCTCAGGAGGACACTTATAAATTAACAAAAGCGCAATTTGATGCAGGTCTTACAAGTGATCTGACCGTTATGCAAATTGCAGCCCTTGTTGAGGATACCAAAGCTCTTATTCCCCCATTAGAACAAACTGAAGTACAAGCCATGCACCGCATATCTGTGTTACTTGGAAGAGAACCAGGCGCTCTTAAAACACTCTTATGCCATGTAAAAGATTTACCCTGCATGCCCCCTCAAATTCCAATAGGCCTACCCTCTACCCTACTTTGTAGAAGACCAGATATTCGCGAGCAAGAAAGGTTACTTGCTGCAGCTACTGCAAATATCGGAGTTGCTGTTGCAAACTTATACCCTCAATTTGCACTTACTGGTACATATGGGCAAGAAAGCAGCATACTCTCCCACTTTCTAAGACATACAGCCAACATATGGTCCTTTGCTCCTAACTTTACCTGGCCCATTTTTAATGGTGAATCTTTGATTGCAAACGTTCATGTACAAGAAGAACTAGAAATACAAGCCTTTGTCACTTACTTTCAAACCATATTAAATGCTTTAGAAGACGTTGAAAACTCTCTTAATGCCTATACTGAAGAATTAAAACGCCATAACATACTAGCAAAAGAGGTTGAATATGATAAGCAGGCCTTTAAATATGCAACAGCCCTTTACATTGCAGGTGTAAGTGATTTTCTAAATGTCCTAGATGCCCAAAAGACGTTGTTTACCTCTGAATTTGCACTAACCCAAAGTAGAACAAATCTCTATACCGACTTAATTGCCATCTACAAGGCACTCGGCGGCGGCTGGGAGTGCATCTGCTTACCTAACTAAATTATTATGGGTTAGTTGGGTCATTTTCCCAGCAATTAGGAGTGGCGATGGATTTATAAGTGTTTTCTCGTCTAGTAGGCCAAATGAAGCGGAAACTAGAGATTAAAGTCACAAAAATTAACGTTATTTCAAATAATTATCAGTAATGTTAGCAAAAAAATAATAAAAAAAATCAGGCAACAAGCTAGTGGTTGTATGGAAGGTTTTTTGAGAAAAAAATGGACTATAAATTAATGCAAACATTATTTTGGGGAGGGTCTTTACCAAAACATAACTGAATCGGATCTTTTCCTTCAAACAAGGTAGTATTGGACAAGTAGATAAGATCTAAAATCATCTGCTTCATCACAAATGAAATAGTGTATCCTTTGGCCAAAATCTTATCTTTGAGCAGTATAAAATTTGGATCTGTGGCATATAGGGCATCTAAGTGAATGCAGAGGCGTAGGCGAGGAAACTGATGACGAAGCTCTCTGAGCAGGAATGGAAACGCAGTTCTTTCACATTCTTGTTTCCATTCATTGTCGCTTAACTGCCCCCATTCCGAGTGCGCCTTTAGGCTATATAATGGACCCCGAAATTTAGACACCCCAAATCGCGCAACTTTCTGATAAACTAAACGCAGAAAGGATAGCAACTATGGGAAAGTACAATCAATATACGGCAGAATTTAAAATGAAAGTGGCCCTAGAGGCCGCACATGG
>JARLHF010000002.1 GCA_031292375.1 Chlamydiales bacterium | reverse complement strand
TTTTTATTATTTTTTTGCTAACATTACTGATAATTATTTGAAATAACGTTGATTTTTGTGACTTTAATCTCTAGTTTCCGCTTCATTTGGCCTACTAGACGAGAAAACACTTATAAATCCATCGCCACTCCTAATTGCTGAAAAAAACTTGCCTTAATTGACAAACCTTAGTATATCGGGAAAATTGTAAATATATTGGGGGTGAATATGAAGAAATATTCATTAATAGCATTGACAGTGCTCTGCACAAATGTAGGGGCTCAAGAGTTCTGTCCTAATCTCTGTCTCGATTTTAGTATGGGGCCAAGCTATGTAATCCCTTATGGCTATGGCACTAGTGGAGATATCAACTTTCCAGCTTCTCCTTCGGCGAATATCTCAGGGTCCAATCTTGAATATCAAAAAGTCCTTGGGTGGGATGTTTCTGTTGGAACCACTTTTTTCCAAGACTTTAGATTCTCAGTCGACTATGAATATGCCGCTTCGAAAATTTCTACAAGAAGTGCAGTTTTGTCCGAGGATAGTTATAACGCAGATCTTTTTCTGAACACCCTTTTATTAAAAAGCCGCTACATTGCCCCTTGGACGTTTGGAATCACTAGATTTTATGTAGAAGCAGGGATTGGGATGGCTAATCTAGCAACGTCCCAGCAACGTTTGATCACTACTGCCGATCTAGCGCCTTTTACACTGCCTAATCATAATGTTTGGCGTCTTGCCTTTTCAGCAGAGGTAGGGGCAAAAACTTATCTATACAATCACCTCTCTTTGGAATATGGTGTACGTTACACAAATTACGGAAGATATTCCTCAGGTGTGAATCTGATTGAGCAAAGGGCTCAATTATATGGCAGTGTTAGCGCGCACCTTTGGTCCATTGCTCCATATGTCTCTTTAGATCTGGCCTTTTAGCCAAACCAAGAGCTATACACAAACAAGTTCAAGAATTGGTTTGTGTATACCTTATTAACTCAGATTCTTAAGGAGTACAGAATACAGGATTGGAGCAGGATTGAACAGCATCGATGGTACCAGCTGTGTTGATCGTCCCCACATTGACAGATGCTGCATTACAAGGACTAAGATAGAAGGTCCCATCTCCTGGATTACTCAAGAGATAATCCGAGCTATTGTTGTTGTCAGTAAGAGTTAAACAGGCCACAGGAGCCGATAGAGTCGATCCTACGACTACAGCTGTGCCTGCATTCCCTGAAAATGTATTATTAGTCACAGACCCCTCAAAGTTTTGAAACTGCTCTATGTCAAGACCTGAGGCAGCATTCGAAGATAGATTTTCACAATCAGTGATTATATTATCCGAAATCTGCAAATTCCAAGTGTCGATACCAGTAGGCGCATAACTAACGACCCCAGTTCCTTCACATCTAAGAATTTCATTATTTGAAATTGTTAAATCAAGGTTTGAGAAGTCTTGGTTTATCGCAATGCCGTTTGATGTATTTCCAATATCTGTAATAGTGTTGTTGTTAATTGTGATGGTCCCTGTTGTAGTAGATGCTGAACTGATTACAGCGATTCCATTATTATGGCATCCAGTAATTGTGTTGTTTGTTGCAAGCAATGTCAACATATGAGTTGGTGTTGCAAGAACTATTCCAGACCCTCCATTGTCAGACATTGTATTGTCTGATACTGTAACTGCAAGAGTTGTAATTTCACCTGAGGTATACATATAAAGAGAATTCGATACATTGCTAGAAAACATATTATCCTTTAATGTGATTGAGCAATTGTCTGAAGTTCCATTCGAAATAACAACAACACTTGATCCCAGGACATCTTGAGATCCTGTTCCATTGTTTGTAATTGTATTGTTAAGCAAGTTAATGTCGGCATTAACAACGTTATCGATATTAAATCGAATGCTACCAGTTGTATTCTCGTTAAAGATGTTGTTCTCAATATAGGCAGAGAAGCTATTGCTATCTACGGATATCTCTAATGGAACACTAGAGACAGAAGTTTGGCTTTTAAATGTATTATTTGAACAGACAACGGAAGATGTCCCGTTAAGAGTCAATAAGATTCCGTTAGTGTTATCTAAAAACTGATTGTCGGTTATAGATATCGATGCATCACCGGAAAAAGAAGCCTCTATTGGAAAAGTATTAGTATTTTCAATCGTGCAAGAAGAAACCTCCAAGCTTTGAAGATCCGTCCCGTAGATGGCATCATTTAATGCAGACGTGATGGTAAAACCGCTGACAACGTTGTTGGTTGCTAAATCAACAGCATTTCCATCTGTATCAACATTCGTATTGGTAATGATGGGAGAGCTGCTACTGTATGCCGGAATGGTAATCGTACCTACAGTAGTTTGTAGCGGATGACTAATGCCAGATCCCCAAAACTTCTGATACGCTTGCAAAGAGATTCCTGAATTCATTCCTGTAGTTGTTCCATCGCCAGGAAATACATAAATGACGTCATATGGTGAAGAATTATTTTGTGCTTCAACTAAAGTAGGATAAGGACTCTCATAGGTGCCTTTTGAGCTGCTTGTATTATCAACGAATACAAAAATATAAGGAAGGCCTGTTAAGGGATTGATAGCAATGCTTGTTTTTTTTGTTTTATCAATGACGATGATCTCTTGTCGACTCACTGGTTGAATCATTCGGCTATTTAGCCCATTTGCAAATTTGCAACTAGGTTTCTTCTTTTTGCCAAAAGAAAAGGTTAGAGAGATCTGCCCTTGGAAATTGTTGTGAAAAGTTCTGTCATACGAATTACTAATTTCCAAAGTTAAAATGTCTTGAAAGGTACTGGCAATTCGCACTTTTCCACCAAAAGTGGAGGAAGCGATATTTCCTGTAAAGTAATAAGGGCCCGCTGCTGTATAGAAATCAAACGATTCATATGTTCCTAAGTGAAAACCAAATTCTGCATTGGCCCCTCTCATCGCAGATTGATACTTTTCTGATATAAGCGCAAAATGGTCGAAAAAAGTTTCAAAGGCAAGGTCGTATGGATCAGAGATCTTTGAGCCAAAAGGCAAGTAGCCATTTATCCGAAAATCAAATATCTCTCCAAGAGTTTCAAAGCCAACTCCCATTTGATTCAAGCCAAAAGCTTTCGCGTTTCTATAGTCGTAGTAAACGTTTACGCCATAAACTCTGCTTCTCCATAGAGTTCTTAGTCCAGCCCCAATATTAGCTGCGCATTCTTTGTTATCAAAAAGATGACCTCTAATATCGAAAAAAGGAGTGATTTCCGATCCACTTGGATCTGCAACTAAAAAGGCTTCAAGAGTCGTATAACCATCATCATAACCAATACCCCCACTTTCAATATGACGAATGCTTGTTCGGTAGTATTGTTTGCCGTTATAACAGCTTTCCTCCCGTGCGTGAGCGCGAGTCAAACCACAGAACATTACTATACAAAAAATAAAGCGGAACATCCTTTACCTTCAGAAAAAATCTTACGTAACTTATCTTAAATCATAGCAATTAAGATCAACTATTTTTTACAAAAGCACTTTGTGTGCACACGTAAACAATTCCCCAAGTTAATAGTTGTTGCATGGATTTGCAATTACCTATATCTTTCTTGAAAAAGATTTTTATGGGAGATACACAAATGATCAAAAAATTAAAGTTCTACGCGATAAGTTGTTTGTTTTTGTGGGCAGGTTTTTTGTATGCAAATGAGCCCAATACACTCGTCTCAACAATTGCCGTAGGAGATACTCCAGAAGGAATTGCGGTCACCCCCGATAGTCTTTTCGCCTACGTGGCAAATGGAGGTAGCAATAGCGTTAGTGTATTAAATCTAACATATAACGTCCTCGAACAAACCATTAATGACATTAGTTTCAACGCCCCCTATACAGTAACTATTAATTCAGCTGGAACAAAAGCTTATGTCACTAATAGCAATGGCACGACCGTAAGCATTATAGATTTGGCCACAAACATCGTCACAGGAAAGATTGACGGGTTTGACGGCCCTTCTGGCCTAGTTATAACACCAGACGATGCTTATGCATATGTCAATAATTATGGAAGCGGCCGTGAAAGTGGTGATGGAACAACAGTTAGATTAGTTGATTTAAACACAAATGCAATTATTGGAGCACCAATCACTGTAGGGCTGGCTCCTGCGGCAATGGCTATAACGCCAGATGGCGCCTATGTCTATGTTGTTAGTTATGTCGATGGGAATCTGGGTACTGGCACAATAAGCATCATAAAAACAAGTGACAATTCTGTACGGCTCAATGCTATTACAGGCTTTTCTGGGCCATTTGCAATCGCAATAACACCTAATGGCAAATACGCTTACATAACTAATTTTGGAAGTAACAATTTTTCCCCCGTAGGTACCACCGTCAGTGTTGTTGCTCTCGATAGCAATACCATTGTCGCAACGATCACTCTTGGAATACAACCCGCTGGTGTTGCTATTACGCCCGATAATTCCTTTGCCTATGTTTCTAACTACAGCACTCTTTATGATGGTCCAGATTTTACTGATCTAGTATCTGGCCAAGGCACTGTCAATATTATCGACATCCAAACTAATACAGTAATCGCTCCAATAATAGGAGTTGGATTCTCTCCAGGGGCAATTACCATATCGCCCAATGGCCAATTTGCATATGTTTCTAATTACACCTCTAACACCGTAAGTATCATAGCATTACCATCAACACTCTATGATCTTAATCGATTGAGACCCTACTATAATCTACAACGCGACGAAACAGTCGCAAAATTAAATCAAGCAGGGTTATGAACAACTATACCGAAACGCACTAAAAAAATTTTAGATGAAATAATCCTAATCATGCTAAGGTAGAACACCAGATTTCAGTGAAACGGGCTAAAAACATAAGGGGAAAAGGAAATGTGCATTGTTGATAATACGTGCCTCCTCCCTTAACTTTATGCTTTTTTCTCGTAAAATCTTAATCACTCAGGTTATTACCAACAATACCCTAGCTCTAGACGAAGGCCGTAAGTGTGAATCCCACCCCAATCGCCACTATCATCAAACATTGATGCATCAGGAGCATACATGTATTCTGGAACCAAAGAAACATCCCAATGACAAAGAAAGCGATATATGACAGGAAGCTCAATAAGCCAATTGGGCTTTTTTGTGATAGTGCCAGTATCATCACTAATCTGTACTCGCAACACTTCAAAGTTGACCTGCCCACGTAAAAAAAGACTCCAATCTCTATTAACATCCCAACCTAAGAGCAAGCCAACGGGAATATAATTTTTATACGCATGTAGTGTAGTATCCCCATAATTAGTTTGCCTGTCTTGGAGGTATCCAAAACCCGTATAAGGTGTAATCAACCAATTACAAAATCTTCCAAATGCTAAAGTATAACCTATATTTCCTTCGACAGTCCACTCATGATCAAACGTATCAGAAAAAGAATCACGCTCTTTTCCAGAATTCAGACGACTGAATAGGCGAATAAAAAGATCTTGCGGACATAAATGTTCATAGCCTCCAAAACCACCCCACATATTTTGGCTGCCAGCAGCAGTAGCGGTAATAGGAAATGAATAAGCGCGAAACTGATATTCCGGTCCTAAAAAGAGGCGATCGGGCATGACACAACGATCGACATAGGCTCCAACAAAACTGCTCACAGCTAAAAAAAGAAAACTCAAAATGCGCATAAAAACACCCCGCTTTTGTGAGATATTACCTCATTTATCACTCTAGCATACCATATACCATGCTCAACAATAAATTCATACTCCCCTACTCACTCATGTTATACACAAACAAATTCAAGAATTGATTTTTGGCTTTATCTTAATTCTTTCCAAATTATATAAAAAAAAGAATGCACAACCCTAGAAATATTCAAATAACGCTCGCACAGCTTTTTAGCATTAGTCTCATCGTACTAATCGCACTGCTCTGCCTGCTCTTTTATGTTCTACTGCAAACTTCTCGAACTTCTATCATGCAGGCTGCGGATAACTTACGTGAGAGCGCAAGCCGCGAACTTGCAGAAAAAGTTACCTCCTACCTCAACCAAGCAGAGCATATCGAAAACAGCTTCCAGACTTTGATTAATCACCAAGTTATCAATCCCAATAATTCAATTGAGACTGAAACAACTCTTTTTTCCTTGCTCTTAACGAACAATAATCTTTCCGAAATCTCCTTTATCTATGGAGACAAAATTGGATATGATGCAGAGGGCAATATCCTGCTTGCACAGATGGGCCGAGGCGAGATGAGCCTCTTTAGAACATCTAGTGAAAGCTCTGCCCCCATCGATACGCGCTACATCTATCAAAAAAATGAACAATGGGTCTTTCAATCGCGTCTTCGCTCAGCACAAAATGATCTCTTTGGCAGACCCTTTACTCAAGAGAAAACAAACTCCATTATAGATCCCACAACACATCTTACTTTTATGACTCCTGCAAGTGAACAGTACAGCGGCACAGACCTCTGGAGCGACCTTCATTGGTCACAAGTAGATGATAACCTACCTGAAAATAAACGTCACGTGGAATTAAGCCTGCAAAGAACAGTAACAGATGTCAAAGGCAAATTCCTGGGTGTGCTGCGCATTGGCCTCTTTAGCAAGCAAATCGATATGATCAGTCAGTTCAAGCTCCTACCTCATGATCCAAATGATGCGCATATCGTCTTTATTGCTGATAGATCTGGAGAGCTTATCACCCGTTTAAATGCGACGGATACTCCCAAACTCATCGATGGCAACCTTCGCTTTTCCTCAGCAAATGCTCTTCCAGAGATACAACTAAGCTTAAAAAACCCCTCTCTTGGCTTAGTTACAGCTACTGCGCCTGTACAGACTACACAGTTTGACTATCAAGGCAAAACCTACCTTGTCACGTACAGAGAAATCAAAGGGTCTCAAGACTGGATCCTCGGAATCCTTGTTCCACAGTCCTACTACGTAGGCTCTTTGGAGGTTATACGCAACCGTCTTCTTCTCGCAACAGCCATAATCATGTTATCATTATGCATCGGTGGGTATTTTGTGCAGCGTTTGCTCAAAGGAGGACAAGCAAAAATTATCCATGAAACGCTCAAGATGCATAACTTTGACTTTGTTGCATCAGAGCCGCGCTCCATCTTTCGTGACGTTTATGAAATTCTCTTAAGTCTAGAACTTGCAAAGACTGCCATGCGCGCTATGGGTAAGTATGTCCCCATACAACTTGTGAAACAACTCTACCAATCACAGAAAGATCCAACTCTTGGAGGAGAAGTCCAAGAGGTCTCCATACTTTTTACTGATATCCAGAACTTTACCTCCATTGCAGAAAAACTCCCTGTAAGCAAACTCGCTGCTGCCCTTGGGGAATATCTCAGAGTGATGACTTATATCATCCAGAATAATAGACAAGGCACCATTGATAAATATATCGGCGATGGGATTATGGCTCTGTGGAATGCACCAGTTCCCCTTCCTAATCATGCTCAAGCCGCATGCCAAGCGGTGCTCGATTGTGCTGCTGCACTGCAAAAACTATTCACATCTCCACAGTGGACCAATCTACCACGCCTTGATACGCGATTCGGACTTCACAAGGACCTTGTGATAGTGGGAAACTTTGGAGCACCAGATAGGCTTAATTTTACGGCCATTGGCAACGGCGTTAATATAGCATCGCGCCTGGAAAGTCTCAACAAGCAATATGGCACCTCTATGCTTGTCAGCGAAGATATCTATGAATCTGCTAAGGAACTCTTTATATTCCGCCTACTAGACCTCGTTGCCGTTAAGGGCAAGACCGAAGGGATCAATGTGTATGAACTTATCGGAAAAAAAGGAGAAAAACCAGAGATGAATGAAATCCTTCTTAAGTACGAACAAGCTTTTAAAGCCTATCAAAGTCGCAACTTCAAAGAAGCCATCAATCTACTCAAAGATCAACTTAGCGATAATCCAAGCAATACCCTTCATGCTCGTTGCACCCTCCTATTACAAACCCCTCCTCCAGACTCCTGGAACGGCATTTATATTTCCGCAATCAAGTAACTCATGTTACACGCAAAAAAATGCTTTTAATCTCAGCCATTTTTTCTTGATTTTCTTTGGTGTAAACGACTTGACAATAGGTATATGAGAGACATTTATACGAGGACATACGTGCTTCAATAATAACTTGCTTACTAAACGTCTATCTTCAAAAAATATAAAACTCCATACATTGTAACGATTAATCAGTAGCTCCCACCTTTTTAGACGCAAAAAATAGGGAAGAATAACAGGGGACATATACTGAAAGTTCATTACAGGATATTTAAGAACGTCTTTTTTACAAAACCAATTAGCAATTCTTTGAGATGGATCTTCTCCAAAAAACCTTGAAAACTCTACCCAAACATTGGGCCGCATATCTGCTTCAAAATAAAAGCGCTTCCCATCAGATTCCATACAACTTATATTTACAAACCCATGAGCTCCAAGAGCTTTTCCAAGAGCTGCAAGCTCATCAAAAACTGCCTTGTCTACTAAATTTAAAGGAGTATACAACCGAAGCCTAGAAGGTCCAAACTTATGAATAGTTTGCTGGATTTCACAATAACTAAAATGTATCAAATTACCCTCTAAATAAAGTGCTGAGAGGTCTAGTTCTCTACCTATAATTTTTTTCTGCACCAAAAAAGAGCCTTTAAGGAAATCCTTAGGAGCTTCGCATATATCTACTTCCGACTGACATTCAAAAATACCCGTTCCACCGCCTGAATAATCTGTCTTAAGCAAAACAGGATAACCCATTTCTTGAGCCGCAAAAGATGCCTCCAACAAGCTATTTACAACACAAAATGGCGGCGTACTAATCCCATATTGATAAAAGATTTTAGCAAGTCCTAGTCTTGAATAGATATGCAAAAGCTTTGCTATATCCAACACAGGCAATAAACGCAGTTTTTCTTCTGGAGATAGGTCTGATCTTGAGATTTCTTTTAATACACTATCATCCGTACAGATAACCCAGTCATAACGATGAATCAATTCTTTCAATGCAATCAAGGGCAATGACTTTAAATTTGTCACATAGCACTTCTGTACATATTCAGAATACTTTATTAATGGTGAACACGTAATTACATCAACCAAAAAACCTGATCGTGCAAGCAGTCGTGGGAGCATCCATGCTCCTTCATCAATATGGCTCAATAACAAGACTTTTAATGAAGTTTTTCCTAAATCGAGCAAGGAATATCCCAAATTTCTAGAACTTTTTGAATATTAAGATCTACTATTTTTCCCTCCATTTTTTTAGCTAATATGCAAAGACTCGTTATAAACTTTTGCTGTGCTTCAAAAAAAGAATCTTGGCTCCCATCATGGGCGCTATTGACAACATTATTAAATAACTTAAAATAATTTAGAAAGGCTACAGGGTCATCATCGAATTGAAATTTTCCATGATCACCCCTCTCAAATACTTTTTGAGGAGATTTAATAGAGGATGCAAATTTCACCAATCGATTAGAGGCATGTATATTCACTGTTCCTTTTTCAGATTCAATCTCATTAAAACAAATTATATTAATCCCCGAAATTACTATATCCACCTCACTCTTAATCGGAGCTAAAAAAACCAGACTCCAATCCTCACAGTGGAGACTAATCGGTCCACTCGATTCTAAATGGGAGTGAACAATTGCAAAAATAGAACCGTTAATCCTTACTAATTGTAGCCTATGATCTTCACTACTTTTTAGAAAAGTAACTTCAAGCTGCATATTATTATTTGGACTTTGCATTATATATATACACAAACAAGTTCAAGAATTGGAAGAAGACTCGATGGAGTGTAACAAATATTAACCAAATTATTCCATTAAAAACCTATTTTTGTCCATTCACATCAAGTGATACACAAACAAGTTCAAGAATTGTTTGTGTATATATTACCAACGATACCCAAGCTCGATGCGTCCACCCCAAGTTGATTGATTCGCCCATGTTAGACCATCTGATCCTGAAAGATCCATTTGAGGCGTGTAAGAATAGGTTGGAACAAAAGAGAGATCCAAATTGGAATAAAAGCGCCAAGTCACTGGCAGCTCAAATAACCAAAAAGTTACATTAGTTGCAGAGAATGGCGTATTACCACGTGTAACGCGATTTGAAAAAATATAATTGCCCTGGGATCTTAACATAAGAGTCCAGTCGCAAGAAAAATCATAGCCCAAAAGCAATCCAAAAGGCAGATAATAGGAAAACTCTTTCCATATTACAGAATCAAAGTTAGGCTCTTGATCATAGATAAAGCCAACACCTACATAGGGAGTCGCAAAAAAGCCATTACAGCCCCATGTGTAGCCAACTTCGCCTTCAACATTCCAAAAATGGTCAAACCATAAAGATCCTGTTTTACCAGAAGCCTCAGCACCAATGACGCGAGCGAAAATATCATTTTCTCTTAAATGCTCAAATCCAATCATCCCACCCCAAAGATTCTCTCTTGGAACATCTTCAAAAATCCATTTATTAGATTTGTAAACAGGTGCAATAAATAGTCTATTTGGCTCGCATTCTCTAAAAGAATAGCCATAAAGATTACTCATAAAAATAAAAGCAAAAAAACCAAAAACGTATTTCATAAAACTCCAAAAATATAAAGCAGGAAATGCAGGCTGGGCCTTCCCTTATTTTGATAAGTCCGTTATAAAATTTCATTTATTTAAAGTCAACTAAAGCTATTTTAAACATTTTCTTTATTGTTTCTTTATAGTCCACGTGTTATAATGAGTTAAAAATATTTTAATTTAGGCTATACATCGTGACTATGTTTACACTTTTAGATAATGTTTCTACAAATCTCTCGCATATGTATTTACGTGACCACATAGAAGCTTACATGCTAGATGGCAACCAACACATTGCAACAGCACAAGGCGCAGCTGTGAGAGCAAGTGCTCTTGATAAACAGTGGACTCTTGCTAATCCAAATAGCGACTCTTATTTTGGAGTAATTGGAAATATTATTCTCTTTTCTAGAGGTCTAACTTCCCTTCTTGGCCTAGGCGCTGGCTACTTACAAGAAAAATACCATATAACGGCTATCAACTTAGGTCTTGTAATCAAAAAAATAGAAGAGGGATTTAATAAAGTTTTAGATTATGCAAATCCTATTCTAAATACAGCATGCGCAGTCTCCTATGTTGCCATGATTGCAATGGGAGCAGTTATAACAGGCTCTCTTGGTATTTTAGGACTCCTATTTATAGCAGTTAAGCACTATGGTTATATGCCAGGCTTTGTAGAATCCATTATAACCCCTTTACAGATCCTTAGCCTATTCTATACAACGCTCACAGCGCCGCAGCACATTATCTTTAAATTACTACAAATGCCAGGCAATATTTCTGAACTTGCAGGATATCTTGCAAAAAATGAGAATCTGCACCCCTATTTACCAGCCTTTCTTATTGAAGGATCTCCTGGCAAACATATCATTAAAAAAGGTCATGACCTTACAATTGCTACTTCAAAGGAAGTAACTCTTAACCACGTCAAATATAGTTCTTTTCAACTAAATACAACAGCCTGTCATGCACCAGAGGTAAGCCAAGTGCTTCCAGAGGAAACAAGAGCACAACTTGAGAATATCTCTTTTAAAGACCTTTACAAGCAAATTGAAGATCGCTGCAAAGATGAAAAAATAGATGTTGAAAATAGTGAAGGGTGGAAAAAGATAAAAAATTCTGTTACTAATGATGTCTGCACAGATATTCGTCCAGCTAATTTTGATAAATTTCGCATATTGTTCAAATGTCTACTAAATAGTGTAGCAAGCAAACAGCAAGATTTTAAACTCTATATCGAAGAAATTGCAAAAATTGGCGACAACTGTACGGAAGGATGGCTAAGAGAAGTCAACTTCGTGATCAATCCAAAGTGCAACAATTATAAATGGATGGTTCATCATGAGCTTTCTATCATTAGAGGAGAGCTAATCAAAGATGCAATAAATACGCTCTTAAAAGAAGAACAACAAACTTTTACAATCGGTATGATCAATAAAACGCTAGAAGACCTTGGCGGGCGCAACAACGTACACCTTGTAAATCAATTGGAAGCAGCTCTTTGGGGTAAGTGGAGGCCTTACGAGGCAGAAGTTTATTTTGCAATCAATGGCAGAGGTATATTTGAGCGTATGCTACACAGAAATATAAATCTGCCCCTCGATTCTAAAATGTTTATGTTTGAAGGAAATAAAGAACCTACTTTCCAAGACCTGTTAAAAATGGCTATGAAAGCTATAAATGTGCTCATGCACATAGACCTTCCTATCGATCCTCGTCTTGTACTTCCCTTAATTGCTCTATTTGATGATATGGTATCAAAAAAATACACCCTTGATCTAGTCGTAGACCATATTTACGCAGCTATTAAACCAGAATATGCACAAACTCCAAAAGGCATGGAATCCTATCGAAAAATAGCATGGAATGAATGCATTGCTCCGTGGCTTAGCTCTTTAGGTACAACCACTTTAAATAACTCAAATGGCTATGAAGAAAGCCTTGTTGAAAAAACTGACTATGACGAGCTTTATTTAACAAAAGCTGGCGTGCGTCTTCTCTTATGGGATATGGGAATCATTGAAACAACTCACCAATGGAACTAAAAGTAGGTAAGCCAGAATCTAAGAAGAGCCGTAATTGCCTGCGGCATTTCAAGAGGACTCATATGTCCTGAATCTTCTACAACAGCGAGTTTAGCATGTTGTATCAAATTGACTAATTCTTCATGCTCCTCAAGAGAAAAGTTTTTGTCTTGCATTGCATGAATCACTAATGTAGGGCATGTGATAGTAGCCAAGACAGATTGACTCTCTCTTCTACTGATCATAGATAACTGTTGATTCATAAAAGCATCTCTGCCTACCTCTAAAAACATTTTCTCTACATCATTTTTTACAAGAGAATTAAAAACAAACTTTTCTACTATTTCTTTTACAATCTCTTGAAAGCCTCCCTGCTTTACCCTTAAAATCATCTCTTTGCGTTTAAGCATTTTTTCTTTTACGTCCATCCGTACTGTCGTATTCAATAGGCAAAGCTTGTTCACACGCAAAGGGGCCGCTCGCATCACCTCTAAACAGAGCCAGCCTCCCATAGAATGTCCGGCAAGGGCAAATTGCAGAGGAGCCTTCTCTAAAATAGCTTGAATCATCTTTTCTGGAGTATCTTGAGAAGGGGAAATAATCTGAATGGATGCTATATCACTTAAATGAGATATTTGATGCTGCCAAAGGACTTCATTTGATAAAAGCCCTGAGAGTAATACTAAAGGTGTTTTCATTTTATTGCGCCTACATCAAAAAGTTTTTGAAAAGTTACAATTACACCACAACATAGGTCTGTTTAGCGAATATTTGCAATAAAAATACTCTTTTGTTACCTTCTCTAAATTCAATATGAATTTTAAATGAGAATGATTATGCGTCTATTACTTACCTTATCTTTTGTTACAGCTTGCTTTTTCAACGCAATTCAAGCAACGCCCAAGACTTTTGATACCTACTTACAGTCCATAACACCCCTTGATAGTAGAGAATTAACTCAATTAGTTTCTGGCAACTCCATTATTGGCAAAACTCACCATACAGACTCAATGTATGAACTCTATTTTGATCCATCTGGAAAGCTCTATTTTAGAAAAAACCACTCTGAAAAGGAGACTTATATTGGAAAATGGTGGGTAAAAGATGGAAATATCTATTCCCAATGGCCCACGTATAACAATGGAGCTACTAACCAAATTAAGTACTACCCTATTATTGACAACGCATTTCTTTATAAAACTATCAATTCAGATGGCTCTGAAACAACATATGAAAAGCCATTTTTATTATTTCCTGGAAACATCTTCAATATAACAGACTCATAATCATTTATCGTACAGAAGGCCAATCAAGAAAAAAGATCGTATCTTGAGTGATCCGACTTTTATCCGATTGAAAAAACTTAGGATCGCCCTCACACGATAAGAGATTCGATTGGTTAACTAGGACTGAAAATGGGGCCTCCTCAGGCGCTACTGACAAAAAACCCATCCTCTTCTTAGCAATTGCATGCCATTTGTTTAATAAGCCCAAAGCCTTTTCTTGTGTAAAATCAAAACCTAAAATAGTTACAGAAATGGGCTTCAAACAATGAAACTCTTCAAGTGTTAGTCCAAGCTTGCCTACAGTAAATTCTGAACATACATTAAGATGAGCTTGCGGGTGACTCCAAGAAAAAAAACAAAGACCATTTTTGGCGATAAGCTCAAAAATCGGATCTATACTTTTTAAGGGTTGAATACTAGCATCAAGCCACAAGCACTGCTCGTAGCCCATTCTTTTTGCTTCCAACAAAGCACAGATTTTAAATGCATAAGGGACATCAAAGAGCTCTAAGCATCCCTCTTCCGTATTTGGCCATCCCCCTATTCTATAAATAATATGACCATCAAACTTCTGCACTTTCAACGTCTCAATAAGAGCATTAAGTCCTTGCTCATAATTTCTGTTAAAAGAAATATACGTCACCACACACTTCTTTTTATTTAGGGGGCTATCATTTAAGTAAAGCGTCTGAAACACTGGGTTTGACTGATCTGTGATCAGGTTGAAATCACGCATTCTCTTTTTTCGCACATACACCTGAGCGACACATAACAAATCCAATTCAGGACGATCTGCATATTTAAGATAGTATTGCAAGCGCTTATAATCTTCGATACTCGGGTGAAACTGGTCGCTAAGCTGCACTTTTTTTTGAAGTGGCAGCATATATTGACATAGATACCTTTGGTAAAAGGCATATTTGGAAAGAAGAGTACTCTTAATATCCTCCTGTGCATCTATGAAGACAACTAAGAAGCACATTATCAATGATAATAACTTTGGTTTTACAAAAGTTTCCAAGGAAAGACACTCCCCTGCTTACGTACTTGATTTTCTTTCCCAGCATAAACAACAACACCTGATCCAGAATTCATTTCAGCCCAATCACACCACTTAATAAGGCCATCAAACATATCTGCCTGAATCGTTGCAGAAGACTTAATTTCAACAGGAGTTAGTAACGCACCCTCTTCAAGTAAACAGTCGACCTCATTACCCAATTTGTCCCTCCAAAAATATACATTGGGTGGCAAGCCATGGTGATAGCGTTTTTTTAAAAAGTCAGATATAATCATCGATTCAAAAGTGAGGAAATAATGTACGAGCAAGCGTAGTCTTCCCTGATTGGCGTGGCCCAAATAATGCCAAGACAGGGAACTGCCTTTTAATTTCTAATAGTTTATTTTCCAGTGTCCGTTTAAACATAAATCTTCTTTCCTCTC
Source organism: Chlamydiales bacterium (assembly GCA_031292375.1). Classification (NCBI taxonomy): domain Bacteria; kingdom Pseudomonadati; phylum Chlamydiota; class Chlamydiia; order Chlamydiales; species Chlamydiales bacterium. The sequence goes on along the minus strand of JARLHF010000002.1, from coordinate 13,394 downwards.
TATGGACAATTTTATAACCGGACTTTAAAAATTGTCCATATAATAATTAACTTACTGATTATAAATGATTTAAAAACAAGATTTGCTAACATTATATTTACTTGCTTGTGTTAAATGAAGATTACTGTAAAATCCAAACCAGCAAAAGTGATAATGGAATTTTTACATATATGAGAGAAAAAAAACCTGTCTCTTTCATTCTATTCTTCTCTGGTTTCGTGCTATTGACCATCTTGCTCATGCAATTTGTGGAAATAGAATATGGCGGCGATATTGCCGTCTTATTTCCCAGAGGGATTATAGCGCTTGCACAAAGAGATCTACTTCTCTTTATTCAAGCTCTCATGTTACTTGTAGTCATTCCTGTCTATATTCTCACTTTTGTCTTCTCTTGGAAATATGGAGCCCATAGTGATAAAGCAAAATATACTCCCGAATGGGACCACAGTCACCTAGCTGAATATCTTTGGTGGGGTATTCCCTTTTTTCTCGTCCTCATCATTGGTGGAATAACCTGGATCAAAACGTATGAACTAGATCCCTATAAACCCATAGAGTCTTCTAAAAAGCCCCTCACAATACAAGTCGTTGCACTCCAATGGAAGTGGTTATTCATTTATCCAGAGCAAAATATTGCTAGCGTAAACTTTGTCCAGTTTCCAGAAAAAACCCCCATCAATTTTGAAATTACTGCTGATGCCCCTATGAACTCCTTTTGGATCCCTCAATTAGGTGGACAAATTTATGCCATGCCCAAAATGAAAACAAAGCTATACCTCATTGCTGAAAAAGCAGACACCTTCAAAGGATCCTCTGCAAACCTGAGTGGAGTTGGATTTGCAGGGATGCATTTTATTGCCAAAGCTTCTACTGAAGAAGACTTCCACAAATGGGTAGAATCCGTAAAGCACTCTCCTGATGTCCTTCAGCAAGAAGAGTATAATCAGTTAGCGCTTCCAAGTAGTAATCTCTCACCTAAAACTTATCTGTTAAAAGAAGAAGACCTTTTCAACAAAATCATCATGAAATACATGCACCCTCAAGAAAAGAGTTAAGTAAATTATGTTCGGTAGACTATCACTAGATGCCCTTAAGCATGAATCCAGTCAAAATATTGCTGTCTTTGGAATGGTATTCTCAGCAATTGCAATCATTGGCCTTATATTTTATTTAAAACGTTGGAAATGGCTCTGGCATGAATGGCTAACATCTGTTGATCCAAAAAGAATTGGTGCAATGTACATGATTGTTGCATTTACCATGTTTCTTAAAGGTTTTGCCGATGCTATCATGATGCGCACGCAACAAGCCCTCTCCGTTGGGGAATCATATGGCTTTATATCTGCAGAACACTTCCAAGAGGTCTTTTCCTCTCATGGAACAACCATGATTTTCTTTGTTGGAATGGGTGTTGTGTTTGGTTTAATGAATTTAATTGTACCCCTACAAATCGGTGCACGCGATGTAGCTTATCCCTTTCTAAATGCACTTGGTTTTTGGCTCTTTGCAGCAGCTGCGATACTTACTCTTGTCTCACTTGCCGTTGGCAAATTTTCTGCTGCTGGATGGCTTGCTTATCCTCCCCTTTCAGGCATGGAATACAGCCCTGACGAGGGCGTGGATTATTGGATATGGATGGTACAAATTGCAGGCGTTGGAAGTACTATTTCTGGCATTAACTTCCTTGTAACCATTCTTAAAATGCGCTGTCCCGGTATGACATGGATGAGAATGCCTATTTTTATCTGGAGCATTCTTGCTGCATTAGTCCTTATTATTTTTGCATTTCCCATACTTACAGCAACACTTTTTATGCTCACTCTAGACCGCTATCTAGGCATGCACTTTTTCACAGCAGGTTTTGGTGGAAATCCCATGATGTATGTCAACTTGATATGGGCTTGGGGGCATCCTGAAGTTTACATCCTCATTTTACCTGCTTTTGGAATATTCTCCGAGGTGGTTCCTGCCCTTTCTGAAAAACGTCTGTTTGGCTACATGTCCATGGTTTGGGCAATTGTCGTCATCGCCTTTCTCTCTTTTGTTGTCTGGCTACATCACTTCTTTACAATGGGAGCAGGACCTGGTGTAAATGCTTTCTTTGCTATCATGACAATGCTTATAGCCATACCTACTGGTGTTAAAATATTTAACTGGCTCTTCACAAAATTCCGAGGACGTGTCCACTTCAAAACACCTATGATGTGGTTCTTTGGTTTTGTGCTCAACTTTAGCGTAGGAGGGATGACAGGCATACTACTTTCATCCCCCCCTGTTGACTACCAGATGCACAATAGCCTATTCTTAATTGCACACTTCCATGGAATGGTCATTGGCGGCATGTTATTTGGTGTCTTTTCTGGATTTTCTTATTGGTTTCCAAAGGTAACTGGCTTTGTATTAAATGAAAAATTAGGAAGACGTGCCTTTTGGTGTTGGTTTGTAGGTTTTCTCCTAGCATTCATGCCCCTTTACATGCTGGGCTTTATGGGAGCTACAAGGCGTTTAGACCACTATGATACATCTACTGGATGGCACGCCTTCTTTGTAGTCGTAGCTGCAGGTGCATTTATCATATTATGCGGTGTAGGTCTTCAAGTCTTACAAATTGTTGTGAGCATCAAAGATCGCAACAAAAACAGAGATATCGCAGGTGATCCTTGGAATGGTAGGACACTAGAATGGTCTACTTCTTCACCGCCTCCTGTCTATAATTTTGCAATCATTCCTACAGTCACTCAAAGAGATGCTTTTTGGGCTTGGAAACAAGAAAAGAAAAATTCACCCTCAGCTCATAAACAAGCCACATTACAATATGAAGATATTCATATACCCAGAAATACATCTATCGCCCTTTATATTGGCATTTTAAGCTTAATCTTGGGCTTTGCCTTCACCTGGCAAATCTTGTGGCTTGGCTTTATGGCTCTTGCTGGCATCATAGCCTGCATCATTACACGCCTTTCCAAAGAAGATATTCATGATGTAATACCTGCAGCAGAGGTTCAAAAAATAGAACAGGCTCATTTAACTAGGCAGGAATATGTATGACTGAGTCTTTAACTATCCAGCAAACAAAATACCCAGACCCACACCAAGATACTTTTTCTAAAACTATCTTAGGGTTTTGGATCTACCTTATGAGCGATTGCATCTTATTTGCAACCCTCTTTACTACCTATGCGGTACTTCACGATAGCACATTCGGAGCTCCAGGATCGCACGAGTTATTTAGTGTACCCACATCGCTTGCAGAAACCCTTATCCTACTTACCAGTAGCTTTACTTGTGGCTTTGCACTACTTGCTGCATGCAAAAATAAGAAAGGCCATATTCTCTTCTGGCTTAGCATCTCATTTTTATTGGGACTTACCTTTATTACACTTGAATTAACCGAATTCAAACACTTTATTCACGCAGGTTATGCCTGGGATAGGAGCGCTTTTTTATCTTCTTTCTTTACTCTTGTAGGCACTCATGGCTTGCATGTCTCATTTGGCCTTCTATGGATGGTTGTGATGATGGTGCAACTTGTAGTTCATGGCTTAAATCCCACTATCTTTAGAAGACTTGTGTGCTTTAGCATGTTCTGGCATTTTTTAGACTTAGTATGGATTTTCATATTTACACTGGTGTACTTGATAGGGACAATATAAAATGGATGAACACTTAAGTTTAGCTGAAACACAGAAAAAATGGCATGGTAGCTTGAAGTCCTATTTAATTGGATTCTCTTTGTCTATCCTATTTACAGCAACAGCCTACTTACTTGTTATGGCTCACTTGATGACAGGCAAAGGTTTGCTTTTTGCTCTTGTATCACTTGCTATTGCACAAGCTATTTCTCAACTACTTTTCTTCTTACATGTTGGTGAAGAGGCGAAACCTCGCTGGGAACTGCTTGTATGTCTTTTCATGATCATGGTTTTACTTATCATTGCTTTTGGCTCTCTTTGGATCATGTATGATTTAAATGACCGCGTAATGGGCGGTATGTAAACTACTTTAAAGGACTTCTTATGATTAACTATTACTTATTGACAAAACCTGGCATTATTATGGGCAACCTCATAACCGTTGCAGCAGGCTTTTTACTTGCATCAAGAGGGACAATCGATTTTGGGCTGTTTTTAGCAACACTCTTAGGGCTTTCATGTATCATTGCCTCTGCCTGCGTTTTCAATAATTATATCGATCGCAAGATTGATAAAAAAATGGTAAGAACCAAAGACCGCGCTCTTGCAAAGGGTATTATCTCTCACAAAAATGCAATTGTCTTTGCAATTGCTCTTGGATTACTTGGTAATCTGATCCTTTCCCTATATACTAACTTACTTACCGTCTGCATCACCAACATCGGTTTTTTTACATATGTACTTCTGTACAGCATATGGAAGCGTCACACAATCTATGGAACTGCTATAGGAAGCATTGCAGGGGCAGTTCCTCCTGTTGTTGGATATTGTGCTGTGAGCAACCACTTTGATATAGGAGCTGCCATCTTATTTTTCATCATGGTGCTCTGGCAAATGCCACACTTTTTTTCTATCGCAATCTATCGCCTAGGCGACTATACAAAAGCCAGCATTCCTGTTTTACCTGTTATGAGAGGCATTAACAGAACAAAATTTCATATGACTATCTACATTATAGGTTTTATTGTTGCAGCCATACTCCTCACAACATTTCACTACACAGGCTACGCCTATCTAATCATAGCAACCCTACTAGGACTTTTGTGGCTTGCTCTGTGCATAAGAGGCTTTAAATGTGATAATGATCAGGTGTGGGCTCGAAGCATGTTTCGCTTATCCCTCGTAGTCATCACTGCCCTGTGCATCACCATACCATTCGACATATACACATCGTAAATAACAAGAAGTTTATTTAAAAAATCGTTGCAAGTAACGTCAAAGTTTAACTTTTACATTTACAATTTAGTTTTACGTTGAATACTTTGATCATGTAGTTCTTGGTTTACATTTATTAAAAAATCGGTTTGGAAAGTTTTTTCTTTACGAGCATCTTTTAAAATACATTTAGTGGTCATTACAGCAGAAATCACGCCTCCGATTCCCAAGGTTTCTTTGATAATAACAAATGGCTTTTTTTCTGTATTGATGTAGGGACTTGCCGAAGCAATTTTTTCAAGAATGTCTTTTAATTGACTAAGGTTTTCATTGACTGAAACATATACATCAACCGTTGTCATCATATTCAGTTGACCTGCGCTGCTTGAACTTACAATGTCATTCATAAATCGACTGTTGGGAATCGTTACAACGCTTTCATCTAGCGTTAATAGCTTTACCGATCTTAGTCCAATGCTAGTAATTTCTCCATATGTACTTTCAAAGGTAACTCGATCTCCGACTTGGAATGGTTTGTCTATTAGTAAGATGACTCCTGAAATAAGAGAGGTTAAAATTTCTTTAAGAGCAAAAGCAAAGGCAACGATTGTACTAGCTATGAACCAAAGAAAGACTTCTTGAGAGGGCTCAAAAATAAAATATATTCCTGCTATGATACCAAAAAAATAAAGAAGAAAACTAAAAATTGGAATCCATTGAAAAATACGCATTCTTTTATGGGGGAATTTTTTGATGATCATGCAAGAAATAACATTAATCCCCTTTGCTGAGATAATAAGCGCAATTACAAGCAAAATAAAAGAGATAATATTAGTTAGTTCAATGCTAGATATAAATTGTTTAAACTCCTTATCGATCATAACATGTTCTCCCTGTTTGATTGTAAACTTGAGTTTTGAGTTTAATTACTCAAGATTAGAGGGGATTCTGGATAAATTTTCAATCACTTTTGCGAAGTTCATATTCAAAAACTATAAACGAGCAAAAATGATTGAAAAGTTGCACACGGCGTAAAACTCAGGTTAATACGTTTTGGTGTAAAAACACATCGACTAGCAGGACTAGACTGTCCTTTTAACGGGATTGTATCTTTTGTTTTTAAAGAAAAATTAAAAATTTTATTAAAATTGCTTTAACAGTAATGATGACTATGATAACCTCCCGTTCTTCTTAAAAATTTATTTGGCTATTTTGCATGAAGTATAAGCTATTAGTTCTTTTGTTTTTATTGTCAGCAGCTTCGTTAATGGCAAGTGGGAGCATTTCAGGTGTAGTAACTACTGCTTTAGGGATCCCGCTGCCGAATGCTACAGTTACAGTTCTGAGAGGTAGTAATACTGTTATCGCAACTACAACAACTACTACAGATGGTTCCTACTCTTTTAGCGGGATCTCTACAGGAGAATATGTTGTACGAACGAGCTTATTGACCTTTCAAACTGCAATAGCTGGTGTTACAATTGTCGATGGTCAAAATAGTGTAGCTAATTTTTCATTAGCAGCTGATCCTGGAGAACTTTTTGGTCAAGTTACCGATAATTCAACACATCTTCCTATTGCAGGAGCTATAATTAATACGATACAAAACGACATTCTCATTGGTTCAGCTACGACAGATGGAAGTGGAAATTATACTATAGCAGGTTTAGCATCTGGTTCTTATACAGTAACTGGATCTGCGGCTAGTTATCAAACCAGCGTTGTTGGAGCATCTGTTCTTACGAGTCAATCAACAACAGTTAACTTTTCTTTGAAGTCTAGTCCTGGCAGCATTTCTGGAATTGTAGCTAGCGCGGATGGTGGAGCTCCAATTTCTAATGCGTTGATCCAAGTAGGTAATGCAGGTACAGTTATTTATTCAGCTACAACGGACAATACTGGAAACTACACCATCACAGGAGTTTCTACAGGTTCTTACACAGTAGTAGCTACAGCAGCCACTTATGATACGGGTGTTACAGGGGCTATTGTTGTTTCGAGCACAACGACAACTGTAAATTTTTCATTACAATCTTCTCCTGGTATTATTTCAGGAGTAGTCATAAGTGATGTTACCGGATTACCAATTTCAGGAGCTCTTGTAGAAGCAAATTTAGCTAGTATCGTTGTCGGTTCAGCAGTGACTGACAATTCTGGAAACTATACTATCTTAGGTATGACTCCAGGTTCCTACATTGTGGATGCCTATGCCACAAATTATCAAACAGGTACTACTGGAGCCATTGTCGTTTCTGAAGATGTGACAACTGTTGATTTTTCCTTAAAAAATAGCCCAGGGACTATTTCTGGTACTGTAATAAGTGCCTCTGGAGAAACGCCTATTGTTGGTGCTTTGCTTGAAATTATTTATAACGATGTCGTGATAGACATTGCTTTAACAGATAGTTCTGGAAATTATATTATTACTGGAGTAACTCCAGGTTCCTACATAATTACAGCTTCAGCAGCAACGTATGATGCTAGTATAACAGGTGCTATCGTCACCGCAAACGAAACAACAACGGTCAATTTCTCTCTGGAGCCAAATCCTGGTATTATTTCAGGGATTGTAACAAGCGCAATGAGTGGATTGCCAATTTCAGGAACAATTATAGAAGTAAGTCTAGATAATACTATCGTTTTTTCTTCTCTTACGGATAATTCTGGAAATTATATCATTTCAGGCATTGCTCCAGGTTCTTATATCGTACATGCTTATGCTACAAATTATCAAACTAGTACTATGGGAGCAATTGTCACCTCAAATGCCACAACAACCACAAATTTCTCATTACAGTCTTCTCTGGGCACCATTTCTGGAACAATAACGAGTGAGACCACAGGATTACCGATTTCTGGTGTACTTGTAGAAGTGAATTTATCTAGTATTGTTATTGATTCTACAGTAACGGATAGTTTTGGAAATTATACTATTTCAGGCATTGCTCCAGGTTCTTACATTGTGGAAGCTTATGCTACAAATTACCAGACGGGTGTTACTGGAGCTATTATCGTTTCTGGAGATACGACAACTGTTAATTTATCTCTTGAATCTAATCCCGGAATCATTTCAGGGAGAATAATAAGTGCGGCAAGTGGATTACCAATTTCAGGCGCTTTAATTCAAATAATCCATGATGATGTAATCATTGACTCAACTTTGACAGACAGTTCAGGAGACTATACTATTTCTGGGGTTCCTTCTGGTATTTATACCGTCGACGCTTATGCTGCAAATTATCAAACTGCAACTTCCAGTGCCTCCATTTCTTCAAATCAAACAACAACAGTGAACTTTTCTCTTCAAGCAGGTCCTGGTAGGATTTCAGGAACTGTTATTAGTACATTAAGCGGATTACCAATCTCAGGATCTCTTGTAGAGGTAAATTTAGATAATACACTTATTTTTTCTACTTTAACAGATTCTTTTGGAAACTATTCAATTTCAGGAATCGCTCCAAATACTTATGCTGTACATGCCCATGCAGTAACGTATCAAACGATCATTAACGATAGTGTTGTTGTTATTTCAAATGCAGCAACAACAGTCAACTTTTCTTTACCATCTAATCCGGGTAATGTACAAGGAGTTATTACTGATTTAGTTACAGGCTTGCCTCTTTCTGGAGTCTTTATTGATATTTTTGAAAATGATGTTTTCATAAATGTTGCAGTTACAGATACCAGAGGAAATTATAGTATAACAGGACTTGCAGCGGATGACTATACTCTCACAGCTAGTAAGACTAATTATGATAGTAATGATACCAGCTTTATGGTTACTAGTGGAGGAACAACCACAGTTAACCTAACATTGACTCCGAACTTTCCTCCAAGCAATTTAACTGGAAGCGTGATTATTAATACGTTCTTACTACAAACTGATCGAATTCATCATCTACAGTGGGTATCAGGTCTTGGAGGCAACATAACTGCCTATCGGCTTTATCGCAATAGTGATTTATTAGCAATAATTTCATCAAACAAACCATTGGAATACAATGACCATAATCGAAACGCTAATATAGCAGATACTTATGCTGTAACGGCTATTAATACGGAGGGAGATGAAAGTACAGCCTTATTTATTACATTACAATAAATTTCGAATATTTACAGGACTCAATGTTTTTTTTATTTTTCTTGTCTTTTGTCCAATACCTATTAAGGCTATTGAAGGAAATTTACAAACTCGAGTGGGTTATTTTCATTTTACAAATCATACAGTTCAAAAAATCTATGGCTATGGAGCATCAGATATTGAACTAGAAGGAAGCATTAAAATACACCCTAATGTTTCTTTGTGGAGTAATATCAGCTATATTTGGAAAAATGGCCACTCTACAGCGCTTGTAAATAATACACATCTTGATATAGGAACTCTTAGTATGGGCATGAACCTATTAACTCCACTGAGATATTTTTCTTCCTTTCTTTATTTTGGTTTAGGAATTTCAGGAGCTTATATTCATACAAGAGATGAAACCACTTATCTGCCGACAAATACGTCTAAATTTAGTATAGGTGGTGTTGCTAAGTTTGGTATTTTTATACCATTACCATGTAACAAACAGTTCTTCTTAAATCCTTTTTTTGATTATTATTATCAACCAGTTGATACCAAAAGCAGTTCGACATATTCTCAGGTTGATGTAGGTGGTTTTCGTGTTGGCCTAGGCGGTGGATATAATTTTTAGTCTTTTATGTTAGGAAGAAAAACAAAATAGAAGCTGAATAGGCCTTACACAGGCTCTCAAATCCCATAAGCATTACAAGCATATCTTATCGATGTCAAGTAATTGACCTCCCTACCCGCGACCCTTGTAATAGAAATCTCCTCTGTCCCCTTAGCTACAAGGTCGCAAACACAAAGTGAGCATTGACCCATTAAGGGCTTAATGAAACCGCTAATCAACTGATCTTCTAAATAATTTCAATTTTTCTAAGTAAAGCAGGTTATGCAAGAAGTCTATTTGTTTATTTCCTATAGCACGTAAAATAGATTGCACAACAAGCAAGAAGAAGAGCTACAAATGTTGCCGCCCAAGCAACAGATTCCGAGCCTTTTGGCTGGTTTGCTTCTGGCGAATCAATTCTATAATTCAAGAGGTTTCTTATCGATTTAACTATTGCATGATACTCTTGAAGCGATAATACGGGCACATGATCTTGCAAGTATTGTAATTCATAATATATATTGATAGCATTGCTTGATCCTTTACTAAAAGAAGAGAAGCGAACAATATCATTATGATAAGAAACTTCTTCTTTGGTGTCTCTCCAATTGTTAAAAGGGTTGTTAATGTGAATTGTTTCTTTAATCCACTGAGGCCCTTCCAAGCTCAAAGCATGCTTTCTTTCTGGATTGTAATCATACAGTAGATGATCTCCGATAACCGAAGAAACAATACACACACTTTTATTACCTTCATTTTCATCCATTAACAATGAATAAGTCTCTGTTATTGCAAGAACGTTGTTCTCTCGATCATCTGTTAAAGTAGGCGGGGAAAGTACTTTTGCGCTACCATGTATTTTTTGTAGATCTTTTAAAAGTTCATGAGATATGTTTTTTAAGCCATTCCATTCTACATCTCGACGTTTATAGTCAGCTTGTAAATCATAATAATTGGTAGTTCTTTCCATCTCTATTTTATTGCCTTCTAAAATAGAATAAATCACCGAAATCTCAATAGGCTTAGCAGGCATTTTAAGAGGGGGTGAAGAAGTCAGTTGTGTTGTATCTTCAGACAAAACAAGTCCCCAGTAATAGTTAGGAATGGAACACTGTTGAAGAGAGCCTCCTTTTAAGGCTTCCGTAGGATCTACCCAGTACCGTTGAGCATCTATCTCAATTTGTAAAATTACATGATTAAAACGTCCAGGAGAAGGTAATTTTTCAGGAAGTACTTTTCCCGTAAAAGAATTAACCAACATGCTATTGGAACGAATGCCCATAAGATGAAGAAGAGATGAGAGTAAAAATGCTTTATCTTTACAATCACCATAACGCATTTTTAAAACCATTTGTGGATCATGCGGTTTTACTCCATAAGTCTCTTCACTAATTCCTAAATAACGGATCTCATCCTGAACAAACCTTAAAGCAAGAAAAGCCCTATCATGATCACTTTGAGCAGATTTTTTCCAGTCATCCACAAGGCTATACATCTCCTCACTAAAGTTGTTAGGTAATGTATAGAGGGGAAATAATTCTTTAACGACTTCTTGCCAATTTTGATACTGACTAATTTGAACATAGGAACGCGGATAGTACCAACTAGGCATACCCTCTTCAAAAAACAACTCCTCCGTGTTTACTACATCATATGACCATTTTCGCATATCGGAAGATATATCTTCTATTCTTGCCCCAATTGTAGTATTAAAAGGCTTAAACAAAAACTGGCTTCTTGGATGAGCCAAAAGCCTATAAGAAACTTTTTCAACTGTATCTATATACTGTAATAAAACTGTATCGGTACACTTCTCAGAAAATAACGGGTTTTCTCCTCGTAATGAATAAGCATATTCAAGTATGTCATTTTTTCGCATGTCTTCAATAAAAAAGACAAGTGTTACATCCCCTGCATAGATATTTTGGTTAAGCCGTTTTTCTTGCTGAATCGTATGTTGCCTTGCATTTGCTAAACGATCAACCCATCTTCCATCCCTATATATACGGATTTTATGCATTACAACGTCTGTTTCAGCAGGATCAAAATCTATGTTGATTTGAGAAACATCTTCCACACCATTTTGTGAAATAGCTTTAACAACATAGTGAAAATATTGACTCTTTTCCTCCCAATTTCTTTGACGATCCACTAACAAATACTGCAAATTAATCTGAGTTTCTTTGACCGGAGCATCTATAACAAACGGGATCTCTTCAACCCATAAAGGCTCGGCAGAAAACATTCTCAAAAATGCTGTAAGGAGTAAAATTACAAGCAAGAATCTGTTAATGATAGCTCTCTTTTTTTATCTTCAAAGGCCTCAAGAAGCACTGGCTGCAATCGCGGACTTTTGCAGATAAGAGCATCTACTGCACTCTTTAGGTCGTCTAAGTTAGTGATTTTATTTATTTCAGCAATATCATCAACTGCTTGTGCTTTTATAAGTTCTTTTCTTACTCTCAAGTTAATACGCCTTAGCTTTATAGAAGCTATGGAAATCCAAACGGTATAGGAAAGAACAATAAAAGAAACTACCACAGCCTCTTGTAAGAGTAGATTTTTAAAAGCAAAAAAAACAGGAATTAACATGATGGGCATCGTTGTAATCAAATTAAATGTCAATAACCTTGTTCCAGGACGTCTATAGGCACAATTATAGAGAAGGTATGGAGGTATGAAAGTAATAACAGAAATTATCACTTTAAATAGATCCTCAAAGGTTTTTACGGCAAATAAAGAAAATATCAAAAGAAGCAAACATAAAAGATTTGGTAGAGCAAAGGCAATAAGCCACTGTCTCTTGAGCCTCAGGTCATCTTTTGTAAAGGGATATTGTTGTTTCATAACTCTCTTCCTATTCAAAAACAAACGCACAACACGTTAAACAACCTATCATTTTTTATGCAAGAGTTTAAAAATTCCTCTGTAACAGCAAAGTTAAAATACCTCTCGTATAAAATTATTTTATTTCAGATAAAATTTATAAAATCTTAACAAAAACCTTTGCGTTTTTTCTATGCTATTGTTATAGTCGAAATTGTTTAATAAATATTTTAAGTAAAAACAAACTAACTTAATTATTTAAGGAAGTAACGTGGAAAAATTAAAATTGAATACTTGTTACTTTAATATCGTAGCTTTTCGCCTTACAAAAGTGCTTGTTATTAATGCAAGCAAGGAAGGAATTACAACTTTTCTTGCTCGTTATGGCAAATATGAAATTCCCCCTCAGATTATCCCTATTCAAGACTTATACTGCCAAGAGCGCTTTTGGTACCCTAAAGAAGTCATTCAAAATCCGAATGTAACGCCTTCCGATCCTACCCCCTATTGTGCATTAAAAGCACATGGTCCCCATAGGATACCACAATCATTACACATACGATTTATTACAGATACAAACGACTCTCTTATTTTTTCTCCAAGCATTACAGAGCATGGCTTTACAGACGAAAAAGTTACATTAACAATGAATCTTCAAGGGTGGAAGCAGTTCTTAAAAATGCTTACGCATTTGCACGACAACTCAACTTGGTTTTACGTTACAATCCCCCAACCATCTTGGAAGCACCTTCCCTTCCAACTTACTGCTCCAGACAAGAATTATCCCAACGAAATCATTTTTAATGCAATTGAATGCATACGTTTAGACCCCAAAGACAAAGTCTTTTTTATCGCAAATGCTTTTCAAGAGAATTTCAAGGCACCTATTTATGTAAGAGTTTTAGGCACGCCTTCTGGGTTATTATGGCTTGCAAATTGGATTACAACATTCATTAAAAGTACAAAAGAAGAAGAATACTTTCACAATACTTGGATCATTCCCCCTATTGATCGAGACACAACTTATGCTGAACACTCCATA
>JARLHF010000001.1 GCA_031292375.1 Chlamydiales bacterium | reverse complement strand
TAGCTTTGCTTAGAAAAATTGAAATTTTTTGAGTAGATTTATTGATAAATTTTTCAAGCATATGTGAACATATGGTTGAAAAATTTAACGATAAAGATGTCAAAAAAGACAATTTTAACAAGCAAATGTAATTACGCAAGGAGTCTAATATAGCCGTAAGTCGTTGGTTTCTAATTATTTATTATAGATATGATTTTTTTCTTTACTAAAATATTAATGCTATATTAACCTTTCGTTAAGAAAATATGAAGATTATCTTTGTTGTATCTTAATGAAATCGAGGTAAAATTAAGTTTAATATGGAGGTCGTTTACGTGATAGATCCAAATATTTCTGGTGCATACTATGATCCTTCTTTATCGATCTATTCAAGAAACTCTGAAAAAAAAGCACCACAAGTAGATACAAAGGCTTATCAATGTCTTGCACTTTGGCAAAGAGCTATAGTTAGTGGAGCTCTAAGAGAAAGCATAATGGCACCTTCCTTTCAGAAAAAAAGTAAGATAGAAGATTCAAGTCTAATTGCAAAGGTAGGGAATATCTTGTTTTTTGATACAGATGCTGAAAAAGAAAAGAAACGTCAAAGAGAAACAAAAGATAAAAATAAAAAAAAGATGAAGTCTCTTGCAGAGCTTGTCTTGTTAACGCAAAATAATCCATCCAGTAAAAGAAATCCCTTTAAAGCCTCTAAAGGAGATAGTTTTAAGTTATTCAAGTATCTGATTATTCAAAGCATTTTAAATATTCGCTTGTACTAGACGAGGAAGTTCATACACAAACAAGTTGAAGAATTGTTTATGCGTGTCCGTGCCTGTGCCCGCCCTTTCCCGATTAATTTTTTCGTTGAGCCATTTTGGTTAAAAATCGAGCTGACGTTTGGTTAAGGAAGCGCGGATTCAAAAAAGGTTGCACGCGGCGTAAGAATTATGTATAATTGGCCCTTATAAATTTAATAATCAAATAGTTTTATAATCAAATTTTAAATGAGGTTTGTAATTATGAGTATGAAAATAAATGAAGCATCAACAAGTTTGCTGCAGTTCTTTCCTGTTGATTTGGTTCCTAATGAAGTAAGCCTTGAGACAATAGATGAAACAAGAGACAAGATTATAGAGTTTTTCAAGGAATTTGATAAAGCATTTGAAAGGGCATGTCAACGTCTCTATCCGCCAGTTAAAGATTTGTTTGTTGCAAGAGAAGAATGGAAGAGAGAGCAGAAGATGTGTTGTGATTTAGGTTTCCCGGGTCGCTCAGAAGAAGAGGCGCTGCCAAGGGGAATAAAGATAAAACAGAACGTAATTAAACAGGCAATTCTTGAACTACCTCTTGAAATAAATAGACAAGCTTTTGGAGCAAAGACAGAAAAAGCATGGAATAAAGTATTTTCTTTGATGGTTAGTATGGATATTTTAGGTCGAGATAAAAGAAATGAAAGGCTTCAAGAGCTTGAAAAGTGTGCTAAAGAGGATGAAAAACTGCTTGTTAGTGCCTGGAGGAAACAAGGGGAAGAAAAACGTATAGCATTGGCAGCGAGATACACTCGGTAAGAGAATTTCTAAAAAATGAGGAGTCCTCTATTGACGTTATCGCTGTCAGAACAATAATAGAAAATGCTCTTAAACAATTGGAGCATGGCTTTTTGTCAAAAGCTGCCAACTCTTGAACTTGTTTCTGTATAATAATAAATGACTTTTTAAGTAGGTTATGTATAATCCACGACGTTGAATTAAAATAGACTTCTTGCGTAATTAGCTTTGCTTAGAAAAATTGAAATTTTTTGAGTAGATTTATTAATAAATTTTTCAACCATATGTGAACATATGGTTGAAAAATTTAACGATAAAGATGTCAAAAAAGGCAATTTTAACAAGCAAATGTAATTACGCAAGAAGTCTAATAAAGGTTGGTGGAGATGACATTAGCAAAACATATAGCAGTGACAGGTGCTGCGGGTCAAATTGCGTATAACCTTCTTTTTCGATTGATCAACGGCGATCTTTTTGGAAGTGATCAGCCCATTGTTTTGCATCTTTTAGAAATAGAAGAAATGCAAAGGGCTCTTGAAGGCGTTGTAATGGAGTTAGAGGATTGCGCATCTTCTTTATTGCAAGGAGTTCATATAGGATCTAATCCATTTGAAGTTTTTAAAAATGTGGATTATGCAATTTTAATAGGGGCAACGCCTAGGGGTCCTGGAATGGTTAGAAAGGATCTTTTAAGTGTGAACGGAAAGATTTTTTTAGAGCAGGGAAGAGCGCTTAATGAAGTTGCTTCAAGAGATGTAAAAGTGTTGGTTGTAGGTAACCCTTGCAATACAAACTGTTTAATCGCAATGAATAGCGCTCCAGATATACCTAGGAGAAACTTTTATGCGATGATGCGATTGGATCAAAATAGAGCTTCATGCTTACTTGCAAAGACTGCTAAAGTATCAGTAAAAGATATAAGTCACTTAGTTGTGTGGGGCAATCATTCAGCAACGCAAGTGCCAGACTTATATCATGCAAGGATTCAAGGAAAACATATTGAGGAGTTCATTAAGAAGGAAGAATTAATCAAATCTGTTCAGCAAAGAGGGGATCAAATCATTGCCACAAGAGGAAGATCTTCAGTTGGAAGCCCTGCAAAAGCTATCATTGATGCCATGAAAGATATTTTATTTCCAACAAAGCAAGATTCTTGGTTTTCGCTTGCAATTTGCTCAGATGATAATCCATATGGGATTCAAGAGGGTTTAATTTTTTCTTTTCCTTGCATTTCAACAGGGGATGGAAAGTGTGAAATTGTTGAGGGACTTGATTGGAATGAAGATTTAAGGCACAAGATAATGTTAACAGAAAAAGAACTTGTAGAAGAGAGAAGCCTCATTGATGCATTCATTACACACTTGGTATAGATAATGACTTTTTCAGAACTTAGTAATATGTTTAACAGAGCTTTTTTACATGCGTTTTCAAAGAAAAAGCTCTTGTTTGTTTTTGTAATACTTGCGTGCTCTGGTCTTTTTGCAGTCATTTGTAAGGGGATTATTTCTTATGTAAATCCTTGGATGGCAACGATGCTTGTTTTTTTGCCTTTCTGTGCGGGTTGTGCCTTACTGTTTCCTGCGGGTATTACACTTATTCGCTTATACCATGATGAGATCAAAAGACGAGAAGTAAGTTTTTTAAAAGTGTGCATGGGATCTTGGAAGGCTTTAACGAGCTCTTTATATCTTATTTTTCCGCTTATTTTGTCCTACCTTTTACTTTGGGTTTTTTTGGGTTTTTTTGTCTTTATAAGAGGTATGCCTGTAGTTGGGACAATTATTGAGATGTTATTTGCTTTTGTGCCCTATTTATTGGTTTTGGGTTTTTTAGTTTTAGGGGTTTTGGCAATATCTGTATTATTTTTTGTATCACCTCTAGTTGCTTTAAATGAAAAAGATAGCTACAGAATGGTTCCTCTAGTTATTTCTCGCTTAAAGCAAAATGTGCTTGGAAATGTAGTGTTTTTTATTGTGGGTACTCTACCAGCACTTATTGTCACTGTTTTTTTGTTGTTTACTGCATTTTTTGTAAGTATGGAATACTTGCCTTTTAAATGCATTGTGCAGGCGATATTACAATGGTTTTTTGTGATGCTTCCTATGGCGTTGTTTTTAAGTCCTTTTGTTGTATTTTTCTTTAACTTTGCAGCAGAAGCACATGTTGCATGTAAGAATCACAATCGATAGCGCACTTCTTTTGGAAGGATCTCTGGATTATTTTCTATAATTGCCCTCGCTAGGTTTGCGCCAAAGTAGGCATGTTGTAGCATGCCTTTAGACCCAAGTCCTGTAAATACCCAAAGATTAGCTTTTGTAGAGGTGTCTACTCTTCCAATAATGGGATGTATGTTGTTTGGTGAAAAGGCGCGAATGCCTGCTTTTTGAGAAATTAGAGGGGCGTTTTCTAGTTGCGGAATAAAGGCTTCTGCTTTTTTGCGAAGTTCCATTTCTGCAGCTTTGGTTGTACATGCGTCAGTATAATTTCTTTCATAAGTGGCCCCTACGATGCAGGATTGTTTAGAAGAGGTCATGGTTATATACCCATCTGAAACTAGGCTGTAGGTGAGGGGTTTTAACTCTTGTGGCCAACTAAGTTCGATTAATTGCCCCTTCACAAAATGTAGGGGTAAATGGTGAAAACCTGGCAGGTCTGTAGTAGCAGATCCTGTACATGCAACAATTGCATCAAATGAATGAAATTCTTGGGAATTAGAAAATGTTTGAGTTTTGAATATAGCGCCATTTTGTTTACAGCATATTTTTAATCCATCAATATATTGTTCAGAGTCGATAGAAATTCCAGAAGGAATAAAAAGTCCTCCCTGGGAGATAAGATAAGGAATTTTTTTTAAACATGTTTCTTGATCCCACCAAATTGCATCTTCGTGTAATGTACTTGCTTTTTGAAAGTCGTCTAGTTGACAGGCTTTAATTACAGGTCTTAAAATACCAGAGCGGTTTGCAACTGTTATTTTTAAATTAGTTTCTACGGTGGAAATGAGCTCATTTGCTTTATGCATGCATTCATTTGCAAGCCATGTTTTTTTGCAGTGAGCTCCTCCAAAAGGATGTAGAAGACCAGAGGATGAGAAAGAGGCGCTTTTCTTGCTATCGAAAGGATCAAAAATGGTGACAGAAGAATTTTTTTCTAGAGAGAGATAGTAGCAAAGAGCAAGTCCTGCAAAACCAGCTCCGATAATGGCTATTTGCATGTTAAACATGTTGGTTTTATACTGGGGCATTAATTGTCAAGTTTATGGGTGAATAATGCAAGGAACATTTACATTACTAGGTACCGGAGCCTCTACAGGTGTTCCTGTTATTGGTTGCAATTGCAAGGTGTGTACGTCGACTTCTGAATTTAATAAGCGACTTCGAACATCTGCTTTGTTAGAGGTTCAGGGTAAGCACATTTTGATAGACTCAGGCCCTGATTTTAGAATACAGGCCCTTAAATATGGTATAGAGAAATTAGATGCGATGATTTTAACGCACACACATTTTGATCATATTGCAGGAATTGATGAACTTCGTATTTATACATTTAGACAGAAGAGAGCACTGCCTTGCATTTTATCAGCTCAAAGTTATGAAGAGATAAAAATTAGGTACTATTATTTATTCAAAGAGAAGAATTCAAAAGATAATGGATCTGCCAGCTTGGCTTTTCAGGCCTTAGAAAAAGATCGTGGTATAGTAGAGCTTTTTGGGCTTCCTATTACTTATTTTAGTTATTTACAAGGAAATATGCCTGTAAATGGAATTAGAATAGGGAATTTTGCCTATGTTACGGATATCCAAAAATATTCTGAATCGATTTTTGAAGACCTTTATGGCGTTGAAATCCTGGTTGTAAGTGCTCTTCGAGAAAGCGCATCTTTTATTCACTTTAATTTAGAGGAGGCCATATCTTTTGCAAGAAAAGTAAATGCAAAAAAGGTTTATTTGACACATCTTTCGCATGAATTAGATTATAAAGATGTTAGTTCAAAGTTACCACCAGGAGTTCATCTTGGTTTTGATGGTTTGAAAATACATTTTACGCTGGATTGAATTATGGATAGTATAGAAGTTGAAAATGAAGAGTTTGTAGGTTTTATAGAGTCTTCTTGTAAGCGAGCTATTTTGGTTAGTGTTTATAAAGGGGGATCTGAAAAAACGGAGTGTGAAGAGAATCTGCAAGAGTTAAAGCGACTTGTAGATACTCTTGGAATGGAAACACTTCAAGGCATTCCCTGTTCCATCAAAAAGTTTGAGGCTTCTACATATCTTGGTAAGGGTAAGTTGGAAGAGCTTTCTCAAATCATTAGGGAGCAAAATGCAGATATTTTAATTATCGATGATGAAATATCTCCTGGGCAGCAAAGAAACTTGGAGAAACTTTTTCAGATACCTGTTTTAGACCGTACAGAAGTTATTTTAGAGGTATTTTCAAAGCATGCAAGAACAAAAGAAGCTAAGCTGCAAATAGAGCTTGCTAAAATTAGATATGAGCTACCCAGATTAAAAAGGCTTTGGACACACCTTTCTCGCCAACGAGGGGGTGGTGTAAATATGAAAGGAGAGGGGGAAAAGCAGATAGAAATTGATAAGAGGATATTGAAAGCGAAGGTTGAAAGGTTGGAGTCAGAGTTGAAAAAGGTACGCGATTATCGTATGACCCAAAGAGGGGCAAGGCAGAAATCGCTCATTCCAACATTTGCAATTATTGGCTATACGAATGTGGGAAAATCTACGCTCTTAAAGGCTCTAACAGAAGCAGATGTTCTTGTGGAGGATAAATTATTTGCAACACTTGATACAACAACGCGTAAATTTGTTCTTCCAAATCAGCAAGAGGTTTTGCTTATTGATACGGTGGGTTTTATTCGAAAGATACCCTATACTCTGGTAAAGGCATTTAGAAGCACCCTGGAAGAAGCTGTTGAGGCAGATATTCTTTTGCATATTATCGATGCAAGCCATCCCATGAGAGAGGAGCAAGCAAAAGCAACATTTGATGTTTTAAAAGAGCTAAATGCTACGGAAAAACCCGTTATTACGGTACTGAATAAAGTAGATTTATGTACAGATTTAGATAGTTTGGATGCATTGCAGCATAAGTATCCAAAGACAGTGCAGATTTCTGCTCTTACGGGTATGGGTTTTAATAAACTTGCAGAGTTAATGATACAAGAACTTGAGAAGGGACGACAAAAAGTTGTTATTAGGGTGCCTCAGAAGGATTACAGTGTATTGCAGGAAATTGAAAAATATGGTCAGATCCACAATCGCGAGTATGAAGGCAATGATATTATTCTCTTTATTGAGGGTCCAAATGATATAGTGAATCGTTTAAAGAAATATTGGACGTAATTTTTATTTTGTTCTTGCGAAAAAGTCTGAGTGCTTGTTATACGGTACGCTGTAATTCGCACGGTTTGATTTTTTTATTTTTATGATTTTAAATTTAGAATAAAAAAATCAAATCGTGTGCAATGTTTTTAACAATTGGATTAACTAAAGATACGCATTTTCATTCTAAATGTTTTAAAAAAGCGGATGTTTTTTAAGGTTTCGGATGTTTTTTACATATTAGAAAGAAAAATGTTGGTCAAAATATAGTAAGATCTCTATATAGTAAGGTAGTCTTTGATGTTTAGGGGCGTTTAAATTCCTTTAATAGTCTTAGACTGGTGTGTGGGGTAATAACCACGTAATTTTTTACGATAGTGACTATTTACATACGTTTTGTTAAGTTAACTTACGTTTGTTTAAAGTTTGTTGTAGATTGTTTTATTATATAAAGTTAACACTAAATGAATGGGAAATCTGAAGTAGTAACTTTACAAAAGCAAATAATGGAGTAACATGAAAAAGCTTTTATCCGTAATAACAGGATTAGTTGCAGGTTCTGCTCTTTATGCATTGCCAGTAGCAAATCCAGCTGCACCCGCTCTTTTGACAGACGGCGTGTTTATGTGTGATCAAGATGACTGCTGGGGCGTTAAGTTCGGCTATCGTGGCGATTTTGTATTCAACAAACATATGAAAAGTGGTGTTGGTGGACGTCACCAAGACTTTAGTCTCTATTCGAATGAAGGCGTACTTACGCTGAATTTTTGGGATAGAGTAGATGTATATGGTTTTGTTGGTGCTGCTAATTGGGGCTCACAAGGTCTAACAACAGACTCTGGTGCAGCTTCTGAAGCTGATTTCCATTCCAACACAAGAACAATCGGTGGTGTTGGACTTAAGGCAGTTCTTTGGGAGACATGCTGGGCATCTTGCGGAACTACTTATGTTGGCATTGATGGTCAATATGAGTGGATGGGCAATGCACCTGCTTCTAGAGTAACAATCAATGGTACTAGTGAGACTGCGGGTGGTGTAGGTAGAAAATACCGTGAAGGCCAAGTTTCTTTAGCAATTGGTCATAGAATTTGTAACCTCGTTCCTTATGTTGCTGCAAAGTGGTCTAATGGAAGAGCTCCTCTATCCCATACTGCAACTATTGCTGGCTTTACACCAGATGGATATAGTGCAACTCGTCATTGGGGATATGCTATTGGTGTGTCTTTAGTTGATGCAGGCCGCATGTCAGTAACTGCTGAAGCTCGTTTCATCGACGAATCAGCGTTTACAATAGCTGGCGACATCAGATTCTAAAATACACATTAGGTGTGTTTCGTTTTTTAGAGCCTTTAAGGAAACTTAAAGGCTCTTTTTTTTATCTATATTAAAAATATTTTATTGACAAAAAGAAATGGAAATTGTGATTGTGTGTTCGACAGAAGTTAATGGGAGTTTAAACCCAAAACTTAGGTTTATAGAATGTTTAGGTTTAAAATGGAGGTAACAATGAAAAAACTTTTATCTTTAGTTGCAGGATTAGTTATGGGTTCTGCTCTTTATGCATTACCAGTATTAAATCCAGCCGGCCCAGCTCTTTTGACAGATGGTGTATTTATGTGTGATCAAAACGACTGCTGGGGCATTAAGTTTGGCTATCGCGGAGATTTTGTGTTTGATAAGCACATGAAAAGCGCATTTGGTGGGCATCACAAAGACTTTAGCTTATATGCAAATGAAGGTGTTCTTACACTAAATTTATGGGACAGATTAGACATATATGGTTTTGTTGGTGCTGCTAATATGAGTGAAGATGATTTGCGCTATATTACAGGTGCGGAATCTGATGAATTTATATTCCACTATAATACAAGAACAATTGCAGGTGTTGGAATTAAAGCAGTTCTTTGGGAAACTTGCTGGGGATCTTATGGAACTACATATGTTGGCATTGACGGTCAGTATGAGTGGCTGGCAAGTTCACCTGTTTCTAGGGTGACGCGCAATGGGGATAGCGAAGGTTCTGGTGACTTTAAGAGAGAATATCGTGAGGGCCAAGTCTCTTTAGCAATTGGTCATAGGATTTGTAACCTGATTCCTTATGTCGCTGCAAAGTGGTCTAATGGAAGGGCTCCTTTAAATGGTACGTCAGTTACAGTGGATGGTATTGGCTTTGATGATATAAGCGCAACTCGTCACTGGGGTTATGCGGTAGGGTTATCTTTGGTTGATGCAGGGCGTATGTCAGTAACGGCAGAAGCTCGTTTCATTGATGAGACGGCATTTACAATTTCTGGCGATATCAGATTCTAGAGATAATATACACAAACAATTCTTGAGCTTGTTTGTGTATAACGTGTATTAAAAAACAATAGAGCTGGGAAATTCTCAGCGCTATTGTTTTTTTCTTATAGAGTATCTGCATGTGCGTGCACGATTCTCTTACTTTTTAACGATATGTATAGACGTAAAAACATAGTTCGTGTTAATTCTTTTCCCTGATTTGGAGGTAACATGAGCAGATTGTCGTTAATACTATTTTTGGGGATTTCGTTTCTAGGGTATTCTCTGCATGCTCTACCTGTTCTTAATCCAGCAGCTCCTGCCCTTGTAAAAGAGGGAGTATTTAAGTGCGATGCTTGCGATTTTTGGGGATTAAAACTTGGGTATCGTGGCGATTTTGTATTCAATCGACATTATAATGTCAATGGCACAGACGTTGCATTCGCCCTCTTTGCAAATGAGGGAGTAATCGCCCTTAATATGTGGGACAGAGTAGATATTTATGGCTTTATTGGATCTGCTAGCTTTAATACAGAGGCGCATCCTCAAGATCCTAATTTAGGCACATTATTTGATGCATTTACTACTCGATCACGTACAAGAACAATAGGTGGCCTTGGTGTTAAGGCAACCATATGGGAAATTTGCTGGCTTGGGCACGGAATTACTTATATTGGTATTGATGCTCAATATGAGTGGATGGGTAAAACTTCTATTGATAAAGCAACCATTCAAGGAATAAATGTAAACACGAATGGTGTGGGTAGAAGTTATCGTGAAGGGCAGGTGTCTCTTGGTGTAGGGCATAAAATTGGCACTTGGGTTCCTTATATCGCAGGAAAGTGGTCTAATGCAAGAGCTAATGCTTCTGGGCAGGTAGGTGCTGAAGGGTCTTTAACGCCTGGAACTGTTTTAAATTTGGGTAAATACCATGCAAGTTCACAGTGGGGCCTTGCGGTAGGTGTGTCTCTTGTTGATGCAAAACGCATGCTCGTAACTGCAGAGGTTCGATTAATTGATGAAACAGCAATGAGCATTGCTGCTGATTTTAGGTTCTAATTCATTAATGTGTATTTTATGGAGATTACTGTGAAAAATAGGTTGATATTCTCTTTTGCTGGCATGTTTTGTTTGTTTACTTCTATTTTTTATGGGCTGCCGGTATTAAATCCTGGTGCTCCTGCTCTCTTGACGGAAGGGATGGTTTGGGCTGAAAGGGGAGATTGTTGGGGTGTAAAAGTTGGCTATAGAGGAGATTTTGTCTATAATAAGCTTTTTAAAGATCTTTTAAGTGATAGCATCAATCAGTTTGGTATTTATAATAATGAGGGAGTGCTAACACTCAATCTTTGGAATAGAATAGATATATATGGTTATGTTGGAGCTTCCAATATCGATTTTAGAATGATTGCAGAGGATTCTGGTGAGAACCTTATTGTAAGTACGAGAACAAGGACTGTAGGTGGTGTCGGTATAAAGGCAATTCTTTGGCAGAGTGTTTGGGATTGCTATGGAACATCCTACATTGGCATTGATGGACAATATGAATGGACAGACAGATTTCCTTGGAGTAGAGGGACTTTAAGTGGTGCAGAACTTAATGTTGGAGCGTTTAGTAGTAAGTTTGAAGAGGGGCAGATTGCAGTTGGGGTTGGACACAAGATTCATTTTTTCGTGCCCTATATTGCAGTAAGATGGTCTACTGCTAAATCGCCTTTTGTTTATTTTGAAACAGATACAATGAAAAGTCGTCGTCATTTTGGGTATGCAGTAGGTGCATCTATTGTAGATATTGGATCTGTAAACGTTACTGCAGAGGCAAGATTTTTGACAGAAACGGCATTATCTTTATGTGCTGATATAAGATTTTAAGGTTTTGTTAAATAAAACAGTTGACAAAAAGAAAATTAATAGGCAAATAGTAAGTGAATAAGATGAGAGAGAGTTGTTTAAGCGCTCCTCAATGCTATTTAAATGAGCTTAAATGAACGAACTAAATGGAGGTATCGTGAAAAAGCTATTATCAGTCATTACAGGTCTTTTAGCAGGCTCGTTGCTATATGCAATGCCAGTATTAAATCCAGGTGCTCCCGCATTATTAACAGATAGTACGTTTAAGTGCGATGATAACGCTTGCTGGGGAATAAAATTCGGCTATCGTGGCGATTTTGTTTATAACAAACATATGAGGGGTGAATGGCATCATGTTGACAGGTTCAGCCTTTATGCTAATGAAGGAACACTTGCTTTAAACCTTTGGGATAGGCTTGACATTTACGGGTTTGTAGGTGCTGCAAATGTAAGTGTAAACACAAGTGCTGTAGATGGTTTTGATTCTACAACAATCGATGCCTTTACTGCTAAATATAACACCAGAACAATTGGTGGTGTTGGAATAAAGGCAATCCTTTGGGAATCTTGCTGGGGCAGATTTGGAACGACTTATATTGGTATTGATGCTCAATATGAGTGGATGGGACCAGCTCAGATTTCAAGGACAACCATTGATGGAACAAGCGTTGCTCCAAATAATTCGAGCAGAAAATATAAAGAGGGTCAAGTGGCCTTAGGTATTTCTCATAGAATTTGCGACTTGGTCCCTTATGTTGCAGCTACTTGGTCAAAGGCAAGAGCTAATTTTGGCGGATCTCCTATAGGTACAAGAGTTCCAGGAGCTTTAGGAGAGACTGTGAACTTGTCTAACTACGAAAACCAGCGTCAATGGGGATTTGTAGTGGGTGCAACTCTTGTAGACATGGGTCGCATGTCAGTAACAGCAGAGGGTAGGTTCATTAATGAAACTGCACTTTCAGTAGCTGCTGATATCAGATTCTAAGATTTTATTTCTATTAGGGCGTTGTTATTTTAAGAGCAACGCCTTTTTTATATATATACAAACAATTTTTGAACTTGTTTGTGTATACAATTCCTCAACCTAATTGAGTCTATTTTCTAACCAACATCTGATTATTACAAAGATTTTTGTCTTCGATGATGTTTATGATTGCGTGGATCCAATCCTCTCTAAGAGTTAGTGCAGGGACTCTATAGGCATTTAGGCCTTGTTTTTTGATGGGAGGCAAGTATTCTTGTTCAACTTCAAAGAGGGTTTCAATATGGTCTGATGTAAAGCTGATAGGAATAACAACGACATTTTTTTTGCCTTTAGCAAGGTTTGCAATATCTGTACATACATCGCTTGTATAAGGCCTTAACCATTCATCTTTTCCAAATTTAGATTGAAAAGAAAGAAGGCCTTTTGCTTTTGGAAAATAACTCATCACACTATTGTAAGATGCGTAGCATTCATCTTCGTAAGGGTCTGCTTCAAGTACAAATTTTTGCGGAAGGCCATGGGCAGAGAAAAGAAGATATGTCTCTTCCTCTTTTAAAGAGTGTTTTAAGAGAAAATCGAGTATGGCATTTATATGTGCTTTTATGAAAAGGGGGTGACTTGGGTATGATTTGATCCAGCGTATTTTGTTGACTAAAGAAGTCTCTAAATGGTTTGCAAACCATTTTGCAATGCTTCCAGTTGTTGCGTAAGTAAATTGAGGAAACAAAGGAAATATAAGGTATCGATCAAAGGCTTCATTTTTTAATTTTTGGATAAATGAAGAATGTGTTTTTGGCAAATAGCGATGGAAAGTAAATATTGTCTCTTTAAGTTTACTTTTAAGTTGCTCAGCAATTGCTTCAGTATCAGAATAGATGGGGGACTTGCCACCAATAGATTCATAATCAAGACGTACTTTTAAAGCCCTTTTTTTTGCAATACGATTAAAGAAAAGCGTGTGCAAAAATTGTGGTAGATTTGTTCTGACAACATCTTGGTCAGTAAGCAATGCTTTTAAAAATTCTTCCACTTCATCTAAATTTCTGGGGCCTCCAAAGTTTGCAAGAATAATGCAGCGTTTCATCTTTCCTTCTTTCTTTCAGGGTTGTAGTAGCGAAACGTTAAGAGGTTTTGAGACGACTTTTCGCTCCCACATCCAGTTTGCAAAGTTTTGCCAGCATAATAGATCAAACGCTTGGTTGTCTGCAAAAAGAGGGTAGGTGTTTTTCCAAGCTCTCTCTTCCCAGGTTTGAGTGTACTTCATTTTGTCTGGATTTTCCTTTAAATAGATAGCAAAAGCTTCATTTGGGTGTTCCTTACAAAAGAGAATACTTTTAGATAAAGCCCTTTGAAAGGCTTCAACAAATGCTATGTCTTGAGAAATGGATGCATTTGCTAGTATAACAAGTTCTTCATAAGTTGGAATGCCAAAATCGGTAATGGGTAAGTAAGAGGGTTCTAAGTTGAGAGCTCTTAATTGTTCTGATTCGATATTCCAGCAAGCACCTTCTACGACATCGACTTGTTTTGTGCTAAGCGCTGCAATTAGGTCCCAGCCAACGCGTACGCTATCTTTGAAATGTACATCATGTGTTTCACAGAGCTCTTGAATGTATGCTTTACTTAATGAGCCTACAGGGAAGCCAATAACTTTGTCATTTAAGTCAGAGGCTTTTGTAATACCATAGTTTTTAATAGAAAGAATGCAATTTAATGGCCTTGGAATGAGCCTTCCAATGACTTTAATTTGAGCATTTCTTTCAAGTGCTTGCAGAGTTTGTGGCATATAATAGATGGCAAGGTCTGTTTGCAAGGAAGTCAAATAAAGGATTGTATCATTAGGGTCAGAGAGCCTTTGTAGTCGAAGAGATAAGCCCTCTTCCGCAAAATAGTTATTACTGATACCCACATAGAGAGGTACATGGTTTGGATTAGGAAGCCAATCAAGAAGCAAGTGCACTTCTTGAGTTTGTGGTTTTGGATCTAAGGTTTTTTGATTGCATGCAGTAGTTCCAACTAATAGTGCTAATAGTAAGAGACTTGCAAGAATTTTATTTGTTGAAGAGATCCTTTTTTTGTGACAAACAAAGCGCTCAATAAGCATTGTTAGTAAATAGAGAATAAGACTTAACAGGATTACAAAAAAGATGGCTCCAAATGTCGTTGTAAGATCTGTATTTCTTCTGCTATCTTGTATGAGCATTCCAAGGCCCATTTGAGCCCCTGTCCACTCTGCACTTACAGCGCCAATTGCCGCAATGGCAGCACTGATTTTTAATCCTGAAAAAAGATGTGGAAGTGCATAGGGAATAGAAAGCTTTGTGAAAGTTTGCCATTTGGATGCTTTGTGCAGTTTGAAAAATTCGAGCCATTCAGGAGGTGTTGCATTAAGTCCTTGATAAAGGGTTAGGGTTAGCGGGAAAAACACCATGAGGGCTGTTGGAATAATAATTGCAATTGTCGACCAGCCAAACCATATGACCATGATGGGGGCTATTGTAAATAGAGGTATCGACTGGCTTATGATAAAAAGAGGTTGTATAGTAAGTTTTGCGGTTTTAAATTCATGCATTAAAAAAGCAGTAGGTGCAGCAATAACAAGTGCCAAAAGAGAGCCTGTAATAATTTCTTTTAATGTTACGATGGTGTGAAGTTTGAAACGATCAAAATTATCGATAATCCCCACAAATATTTTAGAGGGGGTGGGCAAGACAAATGTGAGGTTTTGAAAAGAAGAAGCTACAGCCTCCCAAATAAGAATTAGAGAGAGGAAAAAAGCTGCCGGAAGTATTATTTTAAAAATAGTATTCATAGAAAGGCGTTTAATCTAATAAAGTTTAGTTGTATAAAGTTTGGATGACAGTGTATACTATCGTCTGTTTTTGTGAAGGAGTTTTCTCATGTCTGAACTTTCGATAATCGTTGCACTCTTTGTTATTCTTAATGCGATTGGAAACGTTCCTATTTTTATAGCTTTGCTTAAAGATTTTGATCAAAGAGCACAAAAACGTATCATTGTAAGAGAGCTATTTTTTGCACTTCTTATTATGTTAATTTTTAGTTTTGGAGGGGAAGCTGTCCTTTCATTTCTAAATTTGAATATTTCAGTATTAAGAATAGGTGGTGGAGTTATTTTAGCCCTTATTGCATTAGAAATGATATTCCCAAAACCTATGGTGGAAGGAGATCCACTTAAGCAAGAGCCCTTTATTGTACCTCTTTCGATTCCTATTATGGCAGGTCCTGGTACAATTTCTAACGTCATGATTTTTTCTTTGCAAGAATCGAATCATTGGGTGATGTTTTTGTGCATTTTAGCAGCATGGTTTCCATCTCTTTGTGTTCTTTTACTCTCTTCATATTTACAGAAGCTAGTTGGAGAAAAAGTTCTGAAGGCATTTGAGAGATTTGCAGGAATGGTTCTTATGTTTATTGCGGTGCAAATGATGACTACGGGTGCAAATGAATATATTAAAAATTTGAGTATATAAGTGAGTAAAAAATTTAAAATAGCAACTCTTGGTTGCAGAACTAATCAATACGAATCACAAGCTTATAAGAACCAATTAGAAGCTCTTGGTTATACAGCAGCTCTTTCCCACGAGGAAGCAGATGTTTGCATTGTAAATACATGTACAGTAACAGAGTCGGCGCATAAAGAGAGTAAATTACAAGTAAGGCAACTGATTAAAAAGAACCCGCATGCAAAAATGGTTGTTACAGGATGCGCTTCAGAAAAAAGTCCCGAGCTTATTCAAGAAATTTCTGGAGTAAGCCTTGTGGTTCCCAACAAAGATAAAGATCAATTAGTAGAAAGACTTTTTCCAGAAGAGAGCGTTCCAGAGTTTGCTATCAACAATTTTGATGCCCATACAAGGGCTTTTGTGAAGGTGCAAGATGGCTGTAATTCATTTTGTACTTATTGTATCATCCCCTATGTGAGGGGCAGATCGAAGTCACGTACGATGGAATCGATCGTTCAAGAAGTGGAAGGATTGATAGCCAATGGGTATAAAGAGGTTGTGTTAACGGGCATTAATATTGGCGATTTTGATGGTGCAAAAGCAGAAGGAAAGAGTCCTGAGCGCCTGGCTCATCTCGTAAAGGCGATCGATGCCATACCAGGACTTGAAAGATTGCGCCTTTCCTCAATTGATCCAGATGAGGTGGATGAAGAGCTTGCAGATGTTATTTTACTTGGTAAAAAGACATGCCCTTCAATGCATATTGTTCTTCAGTCAGGCTCTAATGTTATTTTAAAAAGGATGAACCGTAAATATACGAGGCAAATTTTTCTAGATACAGTCGAGAAATTAAGGCGACAAAATCCAGATTTTACGTTTACAACGGATGTGATCGTAGGTTTTCCAGGGGAATCTGAAAGTGATTTGCAAGATACAATTGATGTCATGAGACGTGTAAAGTTTGCAAAAGTGCATATGTTTCCCTATAGCGTAAGATCTAGAACAAGAGCTGCATTATTTCCAAACAAGGTAGCGCCAGATGTGATCAAGGAAAGGAAAAGTCGTATTATAAAAATTGCAGAAGAAACAGCGTTTGAATTGCGATCTGAATATCTTGGTCGTGAAATGTGGGTTCTTACAGAGTCAAGGGATAATGAAGATCTCATTTGTGGATCTACTGCAAACTTTTTACCAGTTATGATTTACTCGAAAGGGCTTCAGCCAAATACTCTTGTGAGGGTTAGATTGATAGAATCTCTTCCAGAAGGTCTTGTGGGTGAGTTGCTGTGAGAATAAAAGTTGTAGCGCCCTTTCGCCCTTTTTCGCATGATCCAGGAGTAAAAACAGTGCTTCTTGGCTCGAACCTTATTGTCCAGATTTTTCCTTCGCTAATTATATTTAATAGTACTGAAATATTTGTGCCTTTAAATGGGCCTTGCAAAGACTTTACGGTATTAAATGATTTAGAAAGCGGAAAAATTTCTGTTAGTGGCAAGACAAAGAGTGGGCTTTTTCGCTATTCACTCTATGTACAAGATGGGTCTTACATAGCTTTTAGAATAGAAAGAGATGCTTTAAAAGCAATTAGTGAGGCTTTATCTAAGCTGTCTTTTATACAAAAAGTAGACGATAAGTTATTTTTGATGCCTTTCACATCAGAGTTCATCAAAAAAACAGCCTTAGAAAGGCTCTCATTTGGAAGTCATAAGAAGCAAGATATGTTTCTTGTAAGAAGAAGAAAAGATCTAAGAGAAATTTTGCCTTTATTGTTTATGATGGGGCAGTGGATAACTCTAGAATACCCTGTAGATAAACAAGAAACCCTCTTAGGTGTTTTGGAGGAATCTGTTCAGAAATCTACAAGAGATGCATTGGAAGAGCCTTTTTTAGATTTTTTCTGCGCCTCTTTTTCAGGTATTTTAGCTCCAAGAATTGTGGACGAAGAATATCAAGGCTTTGCTGTTCCACCTATTAAATCAGGCTCTCCTCTCATTCTTTTAAAGGAAGTAATGAAGCTTATTCGCCTACTTTTTATAAAAGAGACGGGTTTCATTCTTCATATTTTTCCAAAACTTCCTTCTAGTTTGCATTGTGGAAGAATGATTAATGTAATGGTATTTGATGGAGCTATAAGAATGAGTTTTGAGTGGACAAAGTCAAAGCTTTTTAAAGTGATCATAAGAGGGGTGAAAAAAATAGAGTTTACTCTTCATCTTCCAAGTGAAATCAAAACATTTCGTCTTCGCAAAACATTGAAAGAAAAGGGTGTTACCTTAAATAGAAATACCCCTTTAACAATCGACGAAGGAGATATGCTTTTTCTAGATCGTTTCTTGCATTGAACTTCTTTGTGTATAATTTTTTTGCTTTCAAAAATTGGGTGAATCCCGTACACAAAAGTGTGATAATTTACTCATGTTACGCAAAAAACCTAGGTTAGTATGAAGACACTATTTTTAACACTTGTCATGTTGTTTTCAGCATGCTTTGTTCATTCTAATGAACTTTTTCCAGATGTATCGAATCAGCCAACTATTGGAAATCTAGACTCTAAAGTGCACGTAGTTGCATTTTTAGAGCCAAAGTGTCCGGATAGTAAAAGGTATAATAATGAATCATTTTTTAAACTTAAAAAAGAGTTTATCGATACAGATAAAATTCGCTACACTGTGATTATAACATCTTTTCTTTTTAAGTCTACCGTGGCAGCAGAAGCACTTTTATGTGTTTATCATCAAGATGCAAAACCAAGGGCTGATCTCTTTTTTAAATATCTAGACTATATCTATCAAAATCAGCTTCCAGAAAGAAAAGATTGGGCAACATTGAGTATGCTGCTGACTTATGCCTCCCATGCAAGCTCAGAAATTAATTTACCAGAGCTAAAAAAGTGTGTTGAAAGTGAGCATTATTTACGCGAAGTTAAAGAAAATACAGCCATTGGAAACCAATTGATGGGGCATATTTCAACGCCTACCATTTTTGTAAATGGTGTTAGAGTAGAAAATAAAAACGATACAATCGATTACACTAACCTAAAAGATGCAATAGACTTCTTGCATAATTAGCTTTGCTTGTCAAAAAAGACAATTTTAACAAGCAAATGTAATTACGCAAGAAGTCTAATAGAGAAGGCTTTGGTAGCATCACATTAGTGGAAGGGAAGATTTTGCAAGAAGGCCCTTTTCTTGTGCTAGTGAAAAGAGTGTGTGAATGGCAAGTAGACCATCGCTTGATAGCTTTAAGGTCTCTTTTCCAACATAAAGATCGATATGTTTTTGTACGATGAGAGGATCTTTTACTTGAGCATGCTCTAAAATATAGGAGAGGCTTTTGGCTGGGTTTTCTTGAGCATAAAGGATAGATGCATAAAGGTATTGGTTAAGATTGTCGATAAGATCTTTTCCAAGTAAGCGTTTTACTGCAATGCAGCCCAGTGGCAGTGGCAAATGAAATTGTTCTTCCCAAAGCGCTCCAAGATCTATAATTTCAGTAAAGCCTGCTTGTTCATAAATAAAGCGCTGCTCATGAATGATGATACCACAGTCCACAGATCCACTTTCAATAAGAGAAAAAATTTCATCATAAGTACAAAAGATCTTTTCTTTTGGCTCTGGAAGAAATAGCTCTAAAAGAAGATGCGCAGTTGTTAGCTTACCAGGTATCGCGATTCTTTTTTGAGAGAGAGCATTTTCTTTAAAAGGGGTTTTTGAGATGATTTTTGGACCACAACCAAAGCCAAGAGCGCTTCCTGTTGGTAGCATGATATATTCATTAAAGACCTTTCCAAAGGCATAAAAAGAGAGTTTGGTGAGGGGGTAAAGAGCTTTTGTTGCACATTCATTAAGAGTATTTACATCCTGAAGAACAGGGTAGATGGGAATGCTGTTTTTGATAAGATTGTGACTCCATGCATGAAAGAGATAAGTGTCATTAGGGCAAGGTGAAAAGGCTGTAGCTAGGGGATAGATGTAGTTTGGATGGATAAGTTTATAGCCAAGAGTTTTGATTTTTTCATTGGATACGATCTTATTGCTACTATGAGAAGAGGGCATAGAAGGATCCCAAGTAGGTTCTGGAATACAGCATGTATCGCATAAATGTTTGTAAAAATTTTTTCTATCGATGTGTGTATCGTTGCATACGTTAAATATGCCTTTTAAACGATTTTTAAGAGCAAAATTAAGAAACCCTATGATGTCCTCAATATGGCTTAGATTAGTAATACTTGATCCATCACCTGGGAGTGCATCTGTTTTTTTTAACCTATCACTTACGATTCTTCCAGGTCCATAAATTTCACCGATACGTAAAATGGTTGCATCTACTTCTTGTAAGATCTGTTCTGTTTCAACTAGAATGGAATTATTTTTTAAAGAAGAGGCTTCGTCGATAAGAGAACCATTGGAATCTTGATAGACAGATGTAGAGCTTGTATAAAGAATATATGGGTGAGTTGAAGCCTGCTTTAAGGCTGCAATTAATGCCTTAGCAGTATTTAAGTAACATGAAGTATATTGATCGATACTGTCTGGCGCCATGCAAAGTAGGATGGCATCGAGTCCTGGCAGTAAGTTTAACCAAGACTCAATGTCGTCTGGAATGTGTTGTAAGGGAGTTAGGCCCATTTGCAGGAGCTCTTTGATGCGCTCCTTCTTTCTGGTTGTAATAACAACAGAATGCGATTGACTCCAAAATAGCGCAGCTTTTGTGCCGACGTATCCAGAGCCAATAATTGCAATCTTCAAGCAAATACTCCAATTTTATCGAAGCTTGCCCTGAGGGCATGATTTTCTGGTTTTTCTAGAGCTCCATTTTTTTCTAACCATAAGATGTAGTCTTTGGGAACTTCAGAAAGAAGCTTGCCTTGATATTTGCCAAAGGGCATGTGTGTGAGAGCGCTACTTTTTTCAAGGAGTTTAAAAATAGTTTCCAAGGAGAGATCATCCGTCATAGAGCTAAAGACTTTATGTAGAATAATGACATCATCAAGTGCCCTGTGGGCGTTATTTGCAGGAAAGCCATATACTTCACGTAAAAATTGCAATGTATGCCTTGGAAGATCGGGTCGATACTTTCGAGCCCATTTAAGAGAGTCTAAGAAAAGCCAAGGAGGCATGGGAGTATCTGCAAGAGCACATTCATTTTTTAGAAAGTGTACATCAAAGGCATCGTTGTTATGAGCAATTAAAACAGACTCACCAGAACAAAATTCAATAAATTTGGGTAGTATTTCTGCAAATGTAGGGCTGTTTGCAACCATGGCATCAGAGATGTGATGAATGGCTGTAGCTTCCTTGGGTATAGGCACTTGGGGGTTGATAAGAAAGACAAAGGAGGTATCATTTACTGGATCAAAAGCTGCAAGCTCAACAATACGATCAGAACCTATACGTATTCCTGTGGTTTCTGTATCGTAGAAAATAGGACGAAGCATTACTGTTCCTTTTGTGCCTGCATGAGTTCATCAAAAGTGTTCTTGCCATCTACAATGGAGGAGATAAGTTGGTAGAGCCCTGTACATGCTTTTGGCCCAATTTGAAGATACTTGTTGAGTAGATCGGTATTGCAGATTTTATTTGGACAGGGCATGACTATTCGATAGAAAATGAGTTTTGCATATTCAGATATTCCAAATCCCGGCACATCTAAATCGTGGTTAAGTTTGTGTAAAAGCCTTGCAGTATCATTTAGAGTCTCATCTTTTAATTGTATGGGAATGTAAATTAAAATTTGTAAAAGTTCGCCCTCATCTAGAAGTCGAAGGAAGATAGCAAATTCAATAGTAGCACTTCTAAAAAGGATGGAGATCTGATTTGTATCAGCTTGCAATTGAGGCATAAATTTATTGTTTTGCAAGTAGTTAAGAAGAGTATTAAGAGTAAGTTTAAGTTGCATAAGACAAAAAGTTCCTTATTTCATTCCAGGTAATAGGCTATTACCCTTATCTTTGGTTACGTGAGGATTATTTGTAATGGGAACAGTGCTGAATTCATCTTCAGCGGGCATTCTGTACATGCAAGAGCTTAGAGTAAAAAGCAGAGCAAGAGCTAATAAAGTGTAGCGCATTAATTTTTTTCCTTAGCAAAATAGGGTTTTTTAAATTTATTTTTTAAAATAGATGCAAAAGAGGGGCTAGCCATTTGGACCTGTTCAATAGCAATAGGTTTTTCTTCATCTGTAATTTCGCTTAAACGAGTAAGTCCAGAAGGAGATTCGCCGATGACAAGAGTTTTTCCAAGTACTTCTACTAAGTATAGAGAGGCTTTTGGACTTAGGGCCCTTCTTTCAATAATTTTTATCTTATTATCGCTATTGCCTAAGTGCATTCTTTTGTGAAGTAAACGCTTTAAGGCCCAACTAACAAAGATGACAGCAGCGATGATACTTCCTAGGGTAAGAACCATGTTGAGGATTTCGCCACTATAGTCGTAGTGTTGTGATGCATCTGGTGCCACGCTCGTATCTGCAAAGAAAAAAGTAAGCAAAAGAGCATGTATCATCATAGAACCTTGACTAAAAGTTTAAGTGGGACAAGACTATCTTTTTTATGCATTTTTTCCAAGTAGCATAAATTGCCAAATAAAGTGTATACTGCTCCTGTTTAATGAAATAATGGGAGATGAGAAATGCATATTAATCTGAAGGGTAAAATTGCTTTTGTTGCAGGTATTGGTGATGATAAAGGTTTTGGGTTTGCCATTGCAAAAGCTCTTGCAGAAGCTGGAGCGACTATTCTTGTTGGCACATGGACTCCTATATTAAAGATTTTTACATCTTCTCTTGAAATGGGTAAGTTTGATGAGTCAAGAAAGTTAAAAGATGGATCGCTCATGCAGTTTGCAAAAATTTATCCGCTTGACGCATCTTTTGACAAGCCAAGCGACGTTCCAGAAGAGATCAGAGAAAATAAGCGTTACAAGGAAGCTGGTGGGTATACAATCTCTGAAGTTGTAGCTGCTGTAGAAAAAGACTTTGGAAAGATTGATTTTCTTGTACATTCACTTGCAAATGGTCCTGAAGTTAAAAAGCCTCTTTTGGAGACTTCAAGGGCTGGTTATTTAGCAGCAATAAGTGCATCTTCCTATTCTTTTGTAAGTCTTCTTTCTCATTTTGGCCCCATTATGAATAGAGGAGGGGCAGCTCTTTCTTTAACCTATATGGCATCTGAAAGAGCCATACCTGGGTATGGAGGGGGAATGAGTTCTGCTAAGGCTGCTCTTGAAAGCGATACAAGAACACTTGCTTATGAGATGGGAAGAAAGTGGCAAGTTAGAGTGAATACAATATCAGCAGGTGCCCTTGGAAGCAGAGCTGCAAAGGCAATTGGGTTTATTGACCAGATGATTAACTATGCTCTTGCTAATGCACCCCTTGTTGATAAACCACTTGCTGCAGAAGAAGTTGGTAATAGTGCACTTTTTTTACTTTCTCCACTTGCCTCTGCAATTACTGGGGTCAATCTTTACGTTGACAATGGTATGCATGCGATGGGCGCATCCGTTGACTCGCCTTGTTTTAAAATATGAACTCATGGTGCGTTTTAGAGGCAGAATCGGGGATGTCGCTAGCCCAATTTTTAAAGAGTAAGTTGCAGATGCCCTCAAAATCAATTAAAAAAGCTATTGAAAGGGGTGCTTTTACTCTTAATGGATGTGTAGAGCGATTTGCTTCTATGAAGTTAAATTCGAAAGACAAGATAGAGTTTACTTTGAATGGACTTGAAGATTCTCTTAAGGCTCAAAAGAGTGTGTTTGATTCTGCATCCATTTTATATCAAGATGATTACTTACTTGTTTATAATAAGCCTTCTTTTATGAGTAGTGAGGAGCTTTTTTCTCAGGTACAATGGTTTCCTGTGCACCGCCTGGACAAAGAGACATCTGGAGTTCTTCTTTTTGCTAAAAATAAAAAAGTACAAATTCTTTTAGAAGATCTTTTTAGAAAACGTCTTGTAAAAAAGACCTATGTTGCTATTTGTTCTGGTATTGTAGAAAAAAATGCAGGTGTGATTACAAACCCTTTGCAAATTGTGCTAACCTCGCAAGGAAAAAAGATTAGCAAATGTGTAAAGAGTGCATCTGAATCCACAAAAAGTGCCATAACAGAGTGGGAATGTAAAAAAAGAGGAGAGAATATAACTCTTTTGTATTGCTATCCAAAGAGTGGACGTATGCATCAGATTCGCTCTCATTTAAGCTGTGTGCTCTATCCTATTGTTGGGGACTACCTTTATGGTTATAAGGGAGTTTTGGTTCCTCGTCTTTTTTTACACGCCCTGGAACTAACTTTTGAGCACCCTATTTTGCTAAAGAATCTGACAATAACAGCAGAGCTTCCTGAAGGATTTTTGAAATTATTTATGTAGACATTGCCTTGTTTTTTGCGTAACATGAGCAATACCCTAACAAAGGAGAGGTATTATGACAAATAAGGACAACAATAAAGAGCATTCTTTAATCCCAAGAAGTTTTTGGCCGTTTTCCTACGAGCATTCACCTTTTGCTCTGGTGGACTCAGATTTTTGGACAGGGGACTTTGCAAAGAGTTCTGGCTTGAGTGTTTCTGAAGATAAGTCGCATGTTTATGTGGAAGCCGCACTTCCTGGTTTAAAGTCTGATAACATTGAAGTTTCCTTTGAAAAGGGAGTTCTTTGGGTTAAGGGTGAGAAAAAAGAGGAAGAAAAAGATAAAGAAAAGAAATTTTATCGAAAAGCTTCTAGCTCATTTTCCTATCGAGTGGCAATTCCTGGCCAAATTGATGAAAAAAAAGAGCCAGAAGCTGTTTATAAGGATGGTGTGATGAGGGTAACCTTTGCTAAGGCCCAGGTAAGTCAGCCCAAGAAAATTCAAATTAAATCGAAGTGATTATTGCGTATTTTAATTATTAAAACATCGGCGTTGGGGGATATAGTACAGACGTATCCCCTGCTTTCCTATTTAAAGGAACGCTTTCCTGAAGGTATAGTGGATTGGGTAGTAGAAGGGCGCATGTCAGAGCTTGTAACTACACATTCACAAATTGACAAAGTAATATCCATTGACACCAGACGCATTCGAAAAAAAATATTTTCATATGCCATATGGAAAGAAATTTTTTCTTTTAGAAAGAATCTGAGGTCAAGGACTTATGATATTACATTCGATGTGCAGGGCAATTGTAAGTCGGGTCTTATTTTGTGGATGACAAAGTCTTCAGTAAAGGTTGGTTTTGGAAGGAAAAATTGTACGGAGTGGCCAGCACTTCTCTTTTCTAATAAGCGCTTTAATGTGCCCAAGCAGGCTAACATAAGAGATGATTATGTTAATATTGCAAGATGTTACTTTCAAGATGATAAGCCCTATTTTGCGCCTTCTATTTTATTAAATTGGAAGGATAAAACAGAAGTATTTGATTGTAAAATACTTGAAAAAAATCAAAAGATGAGGGTGATGATATGTCCAGGATCGCTGTGGTCAAATAAACAACTCACTGTTGATGCCTTATACGAGTTTTTAAAGTGTATGGATAAAAAATTTGCTCCCTACTTCCTTTTTGTGTGGGGATGTAAAAAAGAGCAAGAGATCGCCTTTTGTTTGCACGAAAGTTTTTTAGAAACAAGCACAGTTGTAGACAAAATGCCTCTTCCAGCTCTTCAAAATTTAATGGATAAAATGGATCTAGTGATTTCTATGGATTCATTGCCTTTGCATCTTGCGGCAACGACTAAAGCTAAAACATTTGCTTTTTTTGGGGCATCGTCCAAGGCAAAGTATGCACCGATTGGAAAAAAACATGGCAGTATCCAGGGAGAGTGTCCTTATGAGCGCATATTTGAAAAGCGCTGCCCTATTTTGCGTACGTGCTCGACGGGTGCTTGTATCCATGACCTTAATGGACGCAAGCTCTTTAATCAATTCCTTTCTTGGTGGTCTATCTCATCTACAAGTGTGTGAACTTGATAGATATTTTTGAGTGCGGCAGTAATAGCTGCTGAGTCAACGCTTATAGCCCTTCCCTGCTCTTCAGTAAACTCAATATCCCAAAGGGTAGATTGCCTGTTTCCATCAAAGACAATGCCAACAAACTCACCATTTGCATTAACAACAGGACTTCCAGAGTTACCACCTATGATGTCATTTGTAGAGACAAAATTAAAAGGTGTTTGCTTGTCAATACTATTTTCATGAATTATCCAACTTTGAGGCAAGTTATAGGGCTCTTTATTGTTATATTCCTTGGATAGGGTATAAGCTCCTTGGATAAGTGTTTCAGGTGGAATGTCTCGACCATCTTGTTTATAGCCTTTCATTTTTCCAATAGACAATCTTAAAGTGAAAGTAGCATCTGGATAGAGCGATTCACCATAAGTTTCAAAAAGAAGTGCTGCAATCTTTTCATAAGAATCGCTTTGAATTGCATCTAATTCATCTTCTTTTTTTTCTCTTATTTTTCGACTATAAGGATCTAATGCCTTTGCAAGTAAGATAAAGGGGTCTTGGCTATTTTCAATCTGCTCTTTATTGTTGTAAAGAGTTTTTCGGTATTCGATGTCTGCAAGCTTTGTTTCATTGAAGAGCTCTTCAACGCGTGCATCGATAGATTTTCCGTTAAGAGCAATAAGAACAACTGGATGATTTGGGCCTAAAATTTTTATGAGTCTAGAAAGACTGTCAGCAAGAAGAACACGGTCTAGACTTGGATAAAAAGGCTCTTCTGAAAAAAGAGCAAGTTCAAGTGCTGGAAGTTCACTATCTGTATACTCTTCGAGTCTTTGGTCATTAGGTTTAGATTTTTCATCATTGCTTCTTACAATGTTTTTTGCCCATGTATAAAGCTTAGAGTAGCGAGAGCCGGGCCCTTCTAAGATAAAGTATTCCGCATAATATGTTTTGGCATTGTCTAGGGCGATTTTTAGTTGGTTCCAAGGTTCTTGCAATTCCTTATTGCATTTTGTAAAATCCATTTCAAATTGTTTTTTATTGTTGATGATAGACATGTTTTCTAAGTCTTTATAAACGGATGAAAGAACCTTTTGGGAGTTAAAATAGCTAAACAAAGCGTGCCCTGCAATACGTCTATTTTCATCGCTTGTTTTGCCAAAAGAGCTTAGAGCATTGATTCTATCATAGATTAAATCGAGTAGAAGAGAGAGTTCTTCTGTTTTCATAAATTCCAGGTGAGCACTTGTTCTCATTCTGTCAGTACGTCCTGGATGGCCTGATATAAAAAGAACCTCATTTTGTTTGGGACCTTGTGAATTCCATTTCAAATAAGAGGGCGTAGATGCGGGTTTGTTATCTTCGTAGGCTCTAAAAAAGCAGATGTCAAGGCAGTAACGTGGAAATTCAAAATTATCCTCATTACCACCAAAATAAGCTATGCTCTTTTCTGGAGCCATTACCAAACGAATATCACTGTAGCGCTTATAAAAATAGAGGTGATGTTGTGCTCCTTGATAAAGGGAAACTACTTCAGGAAGTAGTCCTGTTTCTTTTTGTGCTTGCTCTACAATGCGAGCAAGAATAGCTTTTTTCTCTTCTGCTCGATTACTTGAAGATAAGTGTATAGCAAGCTTACTATTGACTTCTGCTGTGATATCACGAATAAAGATAAGTTCGTCTACATACATGTTAGGGCATTTGAGCTCTTTTTCATCGCTGCTTGCATAAAAGCCATTTTGTAAAAAATTTTGATTTTCTGAGGATAGATTATGTACTGCTTGAGATCCTACGTGGTGGTTTGTAATAATTAGTCCTTTTGGGGATATAAAGGAAGCAGATCCTCCAAGACTTACTCTCAATGAGGAGTGTTGAAGGTGTTTGAGCCAAATATCATCTAATTGAACATGATATTTTTCTTCAATTTGCTTGGTGGGCACTTTGTCAAATGGCCACATACCCTCATCTGCAAATGATGGGGTGCTTAAGAATAGGCTTAGAATGCATTTCAGTATAATACGCAAAGATAAAGATTTTATAAACAATTCTTGACTCCTCAGTTCCACGCAACGTAAGGTAGCAATTTTATCAGATTTTAACAACCAATTCTTGAACTTGTTTGTGTATATATCTCTTGCAAGAGCCTATTTTGAGGTTTTTGCGTAACATGAGTTTTTGAGTTTAGGGTGTTAATTTCTTTGCGATTATGTTGAGAGGTCCTCTCATAAGAATTTGTTCTAAGAGCATACGATTATTTTCTAACAACATATCAGAAAGGTGTCCGGTTAGGTTATTGATGCGCTTTTGCATTTCAGAACGAATGGGGGGTGTTACCCTATCCAGAAGAGGCTTTGCTTCTTCAATCCAGCTAGGTAATTTAGGAACAGGGAAGGCTTCTTTTATATCATTTATATTACGGATAGCTTGATTAAAGCGAGTATTAACTTCTGTAATATGTTGCCAATCAGCATGAATCCATGTATTAAGTAAGAGTTGCAATTGTGATAAGTTGTCTTTTAACTTTTCTTGCTGATTTTTTTTGTATCTATGTATCACCCTTATCATATTCGCATTGAATTCTTGCTCACTTGCTCGAAGTGCTTCAAGACGTACAAGCTGATCATCGACTTCTTTAGGATCATTATTACGGTTTGCAATTATACATGCTTGTAATGTATTCATGAGCTCTGTATAAGACTTGGTTTCTCCTGCTGGACCTATGGATGAATCTTCTAACAGCAGCTGAGATGGCAAAGTTTTTAGTCTCTCTCTCTCTATTGTAGATAATGCGTTTTCAATTTTATTACGATCTGTTCGGTCTTGTATTGAAAATTGATTAAGTGCTTCAGATAACTTGTCTATTGCATCGTCGAATGAACGTTTGTGTTGATTTAGGTAGGCTTGAACATCTGCTGTAAGTTGAGCAAGTTTTTTGGGGCCAGTATCTGTTGTTTGTAATTTTAAGAGAGCATCAATGTGCTCAGCAACTAGCTTTATAGAGTCCTTAGGTGGGTCATACTCATTTGGAAGAAGGTCGGTATAGCTTGCAAGGTCTTGCTTGAACTGGTTAAAGGTGGTGTTTAAATAGAGGATACGTTCTGTAAGATCTTTTAGGCCTGACTCATCTGATGGGCGAATAAGGCTTTCAAATTGTTTTTTTATCGTAAGTTTTGAAAAGGGTATAGAGGATGGGTTTTTGTTTAGATTGCGATTTTGTTGAGAGGTAAGTTTGTTTTTAAGAGCATCTAAAGCATCTCCTCTGGGTCTTTTTGAAAGAAGATTATTGCGATTTTTTACATTTGTAATATCCGTAGAGATTTTTTTAAATATCTCTGTTTGTGCATCCCTTGCGATAATTTCTTGGTTTGTTTTATGGATGTTTTGGATGTGTTCTTGTTGTTCTTCAATATGGGGCTTTAGTTCTGTTTCTTGTTGGGCAATAGAAATTCTTGAAAGATTTTCTTGTAGCCTATTTATATAGTGATCGAATTTAGACTTATTTGCCCCTTGTAAAATTGTTGTAGTATTGTCTTGAGAATTAGTAAGATGCAAGTCTTCGATTGTCTGGCTTAGAGATTCATGTACTTTTAATGTAGTAATAGTTTCTTTTATTTCTAAATATTGTGTACGGATGGTATCAATTTGTGCACAAACCTCTTTCACTTTGATTTTTAATAAATCTCTATCTCTTCCCACAAGAAGATTATTTCTTACACCATCTGTTTTACTATCACCTGGGCATTTTAGGGCATTAGATAATGCGCTTTCTAGTTTTTCAAGATATTCCTTTAGGGAGAGAATAAGATGAAAACTACTTTTTTCAATGTCTCTGACTTGTTTCGTTGTAGTTTGTTCTGTAATTTGATCATGAATCTTTTTTAAACTACTAGAGTAGTGAGTGATATGGAGTGTTGCATTGTTGATAAGTTGAGTTGCTTTTTTAAAGTTTTCTCGTTCTGCAGTTACTTGTGGAAGCTCAGCTAATTTTTTATTTAAAGCAGTTTGTGTAAGATCGCTAAGAGCTGAAGTAAGCTCGCTATTAATTGCAAGAATATCAGCTTCTTTGCGTTTATCAGAGTCTTTACTTGAGTCGAATGTGTCATTGGCTGTTTCTAGAATTTGCGTCCATGCACTTAGTGTAGAGTCTCCTTTTGAAGAGTTTTGGATTAAGCCAGCGCCAAGTGATAGCATGACATCTGTTAAAGTTTTTTCAAGTGCAAGATCAAAAAAACTTTCTTCTTTGCCAGTAAAACCTTCTAAGGAACGTAAAGCGTGTCCAATAAATGTGCTAGGGGCAGTTGGTTTTTGAGCTAAAGCTGTTTTTAACTCATTTGTAGTATTAACAGATGCAAGAGGAAGGTATTGGAGAAGGTTCTTGACAAATCTTTGAAAGACAGCTTCCTGGGTTTTAAAAAGAGTATCTTCTGCAAAAGTTGTATTGATTTCTTCTCCTTCAAGGAGAGCTGTTTCTGGCTGGTTTAGTTGATTTTTTAGTTCTTTTAGCCTATCAACGAGTATTTTTTTGATATTGTAAGTAAGTGTTAAGTTAAGACCTTCACCTGAAAATGTATTGCTCAGAGAGCGAGGTACAATATTTAGTCCCTTAATAACAGGCTTTAGTACTCTTCTGAGTATGAAATCAAGGATACCTCCGATGAAGGGTACGCCAGATTTGATATTAACGAGTTTTTCAAGAAATAGATTAAATTTATGGTTTAGATAATCACTACCTTTAAGATCCGTATGTTCCTTAGTTTGTGCTGCCAGTAGTTGAGTTCTTGCTTCTAAGGCCTCTTCTAAACGAACTTTTAGATGTGTTGGAAGATCTCTGTCTGCATATTCCGGATGTGCTAGCCGAATGGGGTGTTGGGAGTTTGCTTTTATATCTCTATATTCTTCACAATATTTATATGCTGTTTCAAAATAATTGCCTGCTTCATTAAAAAGGTCAAGAATCTCTTGTTTGACAACGTCTTTATTTTGAAAGTGTTTAAAGAGCTCATTTTTTGCATGGTTAATACCAGAGTCAACCTTTGAATTAGGGCGAAGTACAAGAGTTACAAACCATTTAATGATAGGCACTAGTACTTTGGCAAGACAGTAGTAGAACGTGCTTTTGTCTGCAATATGACAGTAGTAAGCTTTTATAGGATCAATGGGTTTATTGGGGTCTAGATCCATTGCAACTTCTTTGTAATAGGCTGCAAGGCGAGGCGTGATGAGTTTTTTAGCACGTTCACTAAGCTCTGCTTCGGCCGATTCTAACTCTTCAGGCGAAAGGTTTTTTAATGTATTTTCGTGTCTTTTTTTTTGAATAGCTTTTGCTTCTTTGTCATTTTCTTCGAGCTCGGCAAGTGTTTTTTTATTTGCAAATTGCTTATAAAATTCTAATGTGCTTTCCGGATCATTTCCAAAGATTTTTTGATCAAAAACAGTTACTGTTGCAAAATGGATTGTGTTGTATATGAGCTTTTCT
This sequence comes from Chlamydiales bacterium, assembly GCA_031292375.1. NCBI lineage: Bacteria > Pseudomonadati > Chlamydiota > Chlamydiia > Chlamydiales > Chlamydiales bacterium. The sequence continues at coordinate 83,419 of JARLHF010000001.1, read as the reverse complement.
CTTTGCTGACGCTCTTTATCAACAAGTTTGGTGTGGGCATCGATGCTTTCAGGAGATTGCGGTTTTGGTGCTACTATAGGAGGCGTTAGTAGAGTTTCTTCTAGAGCTATGCGAGAGTCTTGTGGAATAGTGCCTACTAGTGCACGAGCCTTTTCTTTAGATTCGGCACAAGCAGTTATAATATCATTGTCTTTTGGAACATTCTCAAGAGGGGGAGGAGTACGCAGCATAGGACGTATGGCAATTTTTGCTATGTTTTTTATAGTTACTAGTCTTGCTGTAACAGGAGCTACAGTTTGTTTGACACTATGGTACGTTTCAATAGGATGGCGTACAGCCTGCCAGGTACCTTTTGCAACACCTTTTGCAACCCAGGAAACTCCACCCCAAGCCCGACTAAAAATACCTGCTGGCCGATTATCAGCATTTGCTGGAATCACTGCAACTGAATGTTCATTAAGATGACCAACTTCTAGTTCAGAGGCAACTTCGATATCTGGAGGAGGAGATGGCATTATAGCAGGAGGAAGCGCAGGTACTGGACTGTTCAAATTGTCTGCAGGTATTGACATGCAATTAGCCTTTTTTCATATTATTTAACCACATTTTAGACGTAATATATTAAGGTAATATAAATTATCTAAAATAATTAGTTTATTAGAGAGTTTAAGTTCTTAAAGGCAACTTATCTCTATGTTTTTAGTGTACTTATTGTTTTATTTTTTAAAAAGAAAATTATACACAAACAAGTTCAATAATTATTTTTTGACAACGCGAAAGCTTTCGCGTTGTCAAAAAATAATTATTGAACTTGTTTGTGTATATATAAAAGCCGGAGATTATTTCTAGACATAAACATCGCTCTTAAGGCTGCTATCTTCCGATCCTGACCTGGTTCGAGCTATTTTATTTCAAGAAGTCCCCGGCAAAAGGATTTGGAAACTACAAAGATGGGCGATTCTATAACGCTTGTTATTTTTCAGGCAATATTAATATACACAAACAAGTTCAAGAATTGGTTTATGTATATCTGGTTACTTTTGCAATTCGTGAAAGAACTCCCCTCATAAAAATTTGCTCAAAGAATGTACGGTTATTTTCCAATAACATATTAGTAAGATTGTCTATTAGTGCAACAACGCGCTGTTGCACTTCGATGCTTATGCTGGCAGTCATCCCTATTTGGGTACTAAGGTTATTTGTAGGCCCGCTCCAAGAAGCTAATTGAGCTACTGGAAATTGATCTTTTACATGATTTATTTCGTGAGTAGATTTGTCTAAGAGAGTATTGATTTTTTCAATATATTGCCAATCATCTTCAATCCACTTACCTGTTAAGCTTGTCATTTGCGACAAATTTTCTTTTAGTTGTTTTTGCTGTTGCAGCTTATTAGCCCGTATCAATTCCATTCTATCTGTATTGAATTGCTTTTCATCTTCTAAAAGCATCTTAAGATGTTCTATTTGAGTATTAACTTCTGCGGGATTGTTTTGTTCGTTTCCTATTGTACATGCCTCTAATGCATTGATGAGTTTTGTATAGGATGCAGTTGTTTCAGCTTGAATTATGGAGGGCTCTTTTAGAAGAGATTGAGATGGAAGTTTAGCGAGGTTTCTGCTTATTGCAGGAAGCATATTTGCAAGTTCATTACAATCTCTTCGGTCTTCTATTGAAAAAACATCAAAAGCCTTAGATAGTTTGTTTGTTGCATTTATAAACGAAGAGGAGTGGTTTTTTTGGTAGGCATGAATATTGCTTAGGAGTTTTGCCTCGTTTTGTAAAATAGTATTTGGTTGCTGTAGCTCTAAAAGAGCTGTAATATGTGAAAAAATTAATTTTAGAGAGTCTTTAGGTGGTTTATTCTCTTCTTTAATAAGATCGGTATAGGCTACAAGGTCCCTTTGTATCTCATTAAATAGGCTACTTAAGTTTTGGATGCGTTCTGATGGAGTTGTTAGAACAGGTGATGGCTTAGCAAGCTCTTCAAACTGTTTTTTCATAGAAGTAAGTTTCTCTTTAAGGGTGCTTAAGATAGCCCTTCTGGGTCTTTGTAAAAGGAGATAGTTACGATCTTTTACATTTTTAATGTCTATTAAAAGTTCTTTAAAAAAAGCACTCTGAGCATCTCTTAAGATCATTTCTTTGTTTATTTGATCAATGTTTTGGACGATATCTTCTTGCGCTTTAATGCAAGGCTGTAAATTTGAGCGCTGAGTTTCAAAGAGTCCTAAGAGGTTTGTCTGCAGCCTATTTGTTGATTGCTCAAAATCAAATTTTGAATATCTTTGTAAAATAGTTGCAGTATTGTTTGGTGAATCATCTGCTAGGTTTAAATTGGCAGGAATTGCGCTTTTTAAAGCCCCATGCACTTTTGTTATAGCAATGGTACTTTTTAAGTTTTTATACTCTTTACGGATCAAGTCAATTTGTTTGAGAATTTCTTGTACTTTGATTTTTAATTGTTCTCGATCTTTTCCTACGAGAAGATAATCCCTTGTGTTTCCTGCTCTATTATTACGTTTGCATTTCAGGATATCGTCTAGTGATTGTCTTAATTTTTCAAGGTAAGCATTTAATGAGATAATGAGGCGAAAACTATTTTCTTCAACGTTATCTATTTGTCTGTTTGCGGTTTCTGTAGAAATTTGGTCGTGTATATTTTTCAAAGCACTGGAGTAAAGAGAGGTGTGAATTTTAGCATTATGAATTAGTTGATTGACTTTTCTTACTCTTTCTCGTCGCTTAGCTATGGGAGGAAGTTCTGTAAATTTTTTCTTTAAGGCAATCTTAGTAAGAGAGTCAAGAGTTACTGAAAGTTGACGATTAATTTCATGAAGATCATCATCTGTGCGTTGATTAGAGTCACTTAAATCAAATACCTCGTTGATCCTTTCCAAGGTCTGTGTCCATGCATTTAGAGAGGAGTCTCCCATTAAACAGGGGTTGACAAGGCTTTCTCCCACGGATAGCATAATGTCAGTTAATGCTTCTTCAACTTTACAATCGATATCTAGTTCTTTACTGCCCTCTTTAACCATTTTTGCGTATTCAGTAGCACCCATTTTTTTTAGTAATCCTACAAATGCTGGAGCTATTTTACGCACAGCTACATCGAAAGTTGCTCCGGTCCTTGTGAAGGGTATGATTAATCTTTCAGTTAGAGTTTTATGTAGAGTATCGCTAGTAACAGGTATTAGAGGAAGGTAGTTCAGCAAGTTCTTGGTAAACATCTGTAGGATGATTTTTTCGTTCTCAAAAAGCGGGTCTTGTACAAAAGTTGTATCATTTTTTTGAGGCTGTGGAAGAAGGGTGTCTGGCGCTGTTAATTTTTCTTCTAATGCTTTTAGCTTGTCGACAAGCATTTTTTTTATATTGTAAGTAAGGGTTAGATTAAGACCGTGGTGTGAGAATGTTTTATTTAGAGCGCTAGGTATGATATTGAGGTCTTGAATAATTAGACCTAGGATCATTTTTAATATTCTATCAAGAACACCTCCAATGAGGGGTATTCCAGACTTAATATTAATAAGTTTTTGAATGAATAGGTTAAATTTATGGTTTAAGTAATCGCTGCCTTTAAGATCTGTGCGTTCTTTAGCATCTTTTGCTAATATCTTAGTTTTTTCTTTTAAATCTTTTTTTAAACGGGTGGCTAGATGGTCTTTAAGGCTTCCTGTTGCATACTTTGGGTGTTGTACCCGAAGAGGGTGCATTGTGTCTTGTATGTCATTATATTCTACATGATATTTGAGCATTGCATCAAAATAATCGCTTGCTTCGTTAAAGAGACCAAAAATATCGTTTCGAACACTTTGTTTTGCTTGAAAATATTCAAAGAGAGTGTTTTTTGCATGGTTAATACCTGAATTCGCATTGGCCTCTGGATGGAGTATAAGAGTTATAAACCATTTGATGATAGGCATGAAAATTCTAGCAAGGTAGTAATAAGCGGTACTTTCGTCTGCAATGTAGCAGTAATAAGCCTTCATAGGATTAATAGGTATTTCTGGGTGTGCTATCAGCTCCTCATAGTAGGCTTTAAGGCAAGGACCAATGATTTTTTCAGCACGTTTGTCGAGTGTAAGAATTTTTTTATTTATTTCACTACTGTTCAACTCGTTGGGTGGAAGATCTTTCAGCGCATCTCTTGCTTTTTGAATAGAAAGTGCTTCTTTATCATTCTCTTCAATTTCTACACTTGTCATTTTGCTTGTTAGTTTTTTGTAGAATTCCAATGGGTTAGATGTTTTGCATCCAAAGATTTTTTGATTAAAGACGCTTATGGTTGTAAAATGAATTAAATTGTGAACTAGCTTTTTTCTTTGAGAGTATTCTTGCTTAACTAGTTTTTTGTGAGCTTCAATACTTCTGGGTGATGTGGGCTCTTCTGGGTTCATTTCGTGGATACTTGCAGCTTCAAGATTGCTGCGAATAGCTGGGGGAATACCATTAGTTAGTTTTAAAATTTTTTCTTTAGAAACGGTGCAAGCATTCATGATTGCATCATCTTTTAGAGGCTCTAGGGGCTTTGAGCTTGGTAGGTGACCTTCCGTTTCAAGAAGAGTTTCTGCTTCAAGATGAGAGTGAATAGTATGTATAGCGTTCTTTGTAGATTGAACAGCAGACCAAAATACCCTACTAACTCTCTTAAAAAGACCCTCGCTTGCGCTGTCAGATTTTTTTATTGGTGAGTTACTTGAAGGGCTTGTAGGACTATGTGCTGTGGATGGACTTACGCATGGACTATTGGGAGAAAGAGCAATAGGTGAGGACATGTTACCATTAATTTATACATAAAAAGAGACCTTAAAGTGAAAATGGTATGCTAAAACAGAATAAAGATAAAGGTTTTTTTAAGAAATTCCTCTGAAAAAAAGTAATTGTAGATATTGAAATGGATTGTATGTTAAAACACCATAAATAAAATACAGGTAGTTTAAATTCGATGGATAGTACTACATTTATTGACTCATCTTTAATAGAAGAAGATCAAAAGTTTGAAGTACCTTTGCGTCCTCAATCATTAAAAGACTTTTGTGGTCAAAAAGAGCTTTGTGAGAAGTTAGAGGTTACAATTGGCGCTGCACGAGCACGTAAAGAAGCTCTTGGACACACACTATTCAGCGGGCCTCCTGGCCTTGGTAAGACTACGCTTGCGCATATTATAGCAAAATCGATGGATGCAAAGCTTGTGGTAACTTCTGGGCCTGTTATTGAAAAGGCAGGAGACTTAGCAGGGCTTTTGACGAGTTTGAAAACAGGGGATGTATTATTTATTGATGAGATCCACAGATTAAATCGGACCATTGAAGAGTATCTGTATCCAGCAATGGAAGATTTTACTTTAGACCTTATGATAGATAGTGGTCCTTCTGCAAGAAGTGTACAAGTAAAGCTGAATCCGTTCACATTAGTTGGTGCAACAACAAGAATGGGATTGCTTACAGCACCATTACGATCTCGTTTTGTATCTTCTTGCCGACTTAACTATTATGAGCCTGCTGTTTTGCAAAAAATCATTACTCGTTCTGCAAGTATTTTAAACATAAAAATGGATGATGAATCCTCTTTGGAGATAGCAAGGCGTTCTCGAGGAACACCGCGTATAGCAAATAATTTATTACGATGGCTTAGAGATTATTCTCAGATGAAAACGAATAATTGCATAAATAAAGAAGTGGTTCAGAAAGCCCTGTTAATGCTTGCTATAGATGAAAGAGGATTGGATGAGATGGACTTGAAATTTTTAGAAGTCCTTATTGATCACTATGATGGAGGGCCAGTGGGTGTTGGAACGCTTGCTGTTGCTCTTGGAGAAGAAGCTCATACGTTAGAAGAAGTGTATGAGCCATATCTAATATTGCAAGGGCTTCTTAAACGTACTCAAAGGGGACGTGAAGCTACGTTGTTAGCGTATCAACATATGAATAGAAAATATAATCGAGGAGAAGATTGATGTTTAAAAAAACCCTCATGTTACTTTGTGTTACGACACTTACTACATTTTCACTATTTGCTGGAAAAGTACCAGCTCCAGGGCCAAATGATACGTTGCCTGCCAATTATAAACTTTATCCCTCTTATCCGACTGTAAAAGTACTTATAGCAAAAGATCTAAATTGTACTACCATAGAAGTTGATGGAGCTTATCGTGTTTTTAACCCAGAAGATTGTACTGTTTCTGGTTATGGGCTTTTTGGGAAAAAATATCCTGTCCACCCAACAACTAACGGCTTAAAGTGGGGAGAAGAGTTTCCTGGTGTCTATCAGTTTGCAATTGTTCCAGCAAGTGCTAAAACTCGTATCATGGTAGATGGGACAGCATATCCTGGTTCTATTTTTGTATTTCAAGTCGGTAATACGATCAACATTGTAAACCAAGTTAAAATTGAAGATTATTTAGCGACAGTATTGCCTTCAAGCGTGAGTGAAAACTTAAATGAAGAGGCAATGGCAGCCCTCGTTATTGCAGCCAGAACGGATATCTATTACCAATCTGTACGCTTTGATAAAGCATTTTGGCAAATTGATGCTCACCAAGCATGTTATCGTGGATACGATGGAAAAAGAAATAAAGAGGTTGATCATGCAATTAATGCCACTAGATATCTTGTAATGCGCATGAAGGATAGCCCTGCATATCTTGGATTATTTCCTGCGACATGGTCTGCACATTGCGCTGGAAAGACAGCTTCAGGAAGTATAGTATTTAGAAAACCTATTTCTGGTCCTAAAGAAAGTGTGGTCTCTTCTGTTGCTGAAAGTGATAGAGAAGGATCTTCTTGGTCTTATCTTGTTAAAAAAGAAGATATGGCAAAAGTAGTTGGATTTAAGACACTTTCTAAAGTTTCTCTTTATAAAGACAATGTTTCTGGTAAGGTATATGCAGTGCGTTTTCAAAATGGAGCTGATAGTAAGGAAATGGACTTTGTTGCTCTGCAAAAGCTTGTCGGAGAAGATAAAATAAAGAGCAATGACTTTGCTGTGGATATCCAAGGAAATATTGTGACATTTACAGGTTTTGGAAAAGGTCATGGTGTTGGGCTTTGTTTGTATAGTGCAAATCGTTTGTCTGAACATGGCCAAGATGCAATTACTGTTTTAGAGAAATTTTTCCCTGGAACTGAAGTTGTTATGATGCCAACTGTGCAGCCAGCTGGAAAATCAACAAGCTTTGCAAGTGCACATTAACTTGTAATATATACACAAACAATTTTTGAACTTGTTTGTGTATATATATAGAAGAGGAACTTGGTATTGGAAAAGAGCTTTTTTCGTTGGGTTTACCAAAAGGTAAGAAACAAGCCCTCTGTGCCTGCAAAAAAGAGCCGCTTAATCATTAATTACTTTTTGTGGATGGTTTTGGCTGTGATCACTTGTAGTTTGATTTATGAGCCAAATTATACACGTTTAAAAAATGATGAAAGTTTGCTTTTGCAAAAGCTTTACGAACTTACCGAAGAGAAAGAGTTGGCTCTTACTTTACAAAAAGACCTACAACAGCGTATTAATAGTCAAAGTGATCATGATTGGATCGAAATGACGTTAATGAGAAAGCTCGGTTTGGTTGCCGAAGGGCAGACTAAAGTGTTTTTTGAACCTTCTTTGGAAAGTTCATGACGGTCCTTATTGTTGTTATTATATTAGTTTTGTGTCTTCTTTCTGGCTTTTTTTCAGCATCTCAGACAGCTTTGCTCTCCCTTTCCTCGATGCAGGTTAAATTGTTTGGACAGAGTAAAGATGAAAGAAAGCTTCTTATTGCACGCCTAGTTTCAAGGCCAAGAAACCTTCTTGTCACTCTTTTTATGCTGGATACTTTAGTTAATCTTCTTGTGCAGAATTTTGCATCCAGTCTTTTTGGAATGTACTCTACATGGGCTTTAAGAGTAGGTGTGCCCTTGCTTTTAACGCTTATTATTGGAGAAATTATTCCTAAATCATTGGCTTTTGCACATAAGTCAAAAGTTGCTTTCCTTGTAGCTCCAACTATTTTTCGAATTGAAAAAATTGTAGAGCCAATTAGAGATTTTCTTACTGTCATAACAACATATGTGTCTGCAGCACTTTTTTTCTTTTTGAAAAAAGAGAAAGAGATTTCGGAAGAGGAACTACACCATGTGCTGAAGACATCACAAATTCATGGGATTTTATCGAAAGAAGAGGCTCATTTAATTGATGGGTATTTAATACTACAAGAAGCTACAGTTAAAGAACTTATGCGTCCAAGAGACGAAGTGTTGATCTACCATTTGGATGAGCAGATTTCAAGGCTTACGCACCTTTTTGTTGAAGAGGCTTGTTCTCGTATTCCGGTTTGCTTAACAAATGTTGATGATATTAAAGGCGTTATTTCTGCAAGGGACTTTTTTCTTAATAGAGATAAGATACACACTTCTTCAGATCTTGTATCCTTTTTAAAACAGCCTTTTTTTGTGCCAGAAATGACAAAAGCACGCTTTTTACTTAAACAGTTTTCTCAAAGAAGGGAGTCTCTTGCAATTGTTGTAAATGAATATGGCCTATTTAGTGGCTTAATTACTCATGAGGATTTAGTTGAGACAGTTGTAGGGGATATTGCAGATAGAAGGGATGAAAAAAGGCTTTATACACGCTCTGGAGAGAATGTTGTTATTGCTAGCGGTAAATTGGAACTTATGGAGTTTGAAGAAATATTCAATGTGAAGCTAGAAAGCCCTGTGAACCAGGTAACGATAGGAGGATGGCTTACAGAGCAGCTAGGAGATATCCCAAAAGCTGGAACGCAATATGAGTCTTCAGGCTTTTTATTTAAAGTTTTGGCGGCAGATCCAACCAGGGTAAGACGTGTTTATATTCGAAAATTGCATGCTCATAAGCTGGCAAAGAGTGGGGCTTATCATGGAGCGTAGCGCACTATTTTGGTTTATTTTGACAATGCTTTGTATTCTAGCTGAAGGCTTTTTTGCTATGGGAGAGATTGCTATTATCTCTTTTAATAAGGTACGCTTACATTACTATGTAAATAAAAAAATAAAGAGAGCTGAGTGGATTAATGAATTGCTACAAAATCCCTCTCGTTTATTTGGAACTGTTTTGCTGGGTGTAAATATTGCTCTCCAGGTAGGCTCAGAGTGTTCAAGACAGTTTTACGTTGCTGCTGGACTAAATCCTGATTTTGCTTTTGTTTCACAGTTTGTATTAGTTGTTGTGATTGCAGAGCTTGCCCCCCTTTTTGCTGGAAGGCGCTATGCAGAACATGCTTCTATGTTACAAGTTCCTGTCATTTATGGAGCATCTAAAGTAATGGCTCCAGTAATTTGGCTTTTTAGCTTGTCAGTAAAGGCAATGAATAAGTTGTTTCATAGCCACCAAGAGGAGCTTGGGAGTATTTTAAGCCGCGAAGAGCTCCAAAAAATCGTTGAAGAACAAGATGATACAACATCTATCACTGCTGAAAAAGAGGAGTTTAATGTCATTGTTGGAAATATTTTTCATCTTAGAACAAAGATAGCAAAACAGGTGATGGTACCGCTTGTTGAATTAAAAATGGTGCCAAATACTTGTAGTGTAGGAGATCTTCGTTTGATTTTAAAAGAGACGCCTCATTCGAATATTCCGATTTATCACAGAAATCCTGCTAATGTAGTTGCGATTACTTCTCCTAGGGACCTAGTTCGTATCCCTGATAATAAAAATGTAAGAGAGTTTGCAAGGCCTCCGTGGTTTATTACAGAGGAGACAACTGTAACAGAAATTCTCAATCAGTTTCGTCGCAACGGGCAAAATGCTGCAATCGTGTTAGATGAAAAAGGAAAAGCACAAGGACTAATTACTTTAGATGATATTTTGGACGAAATTTTTCATGAAGAAAAAGAAAGTGAGCTCTTGTTTGCAATAGTTGATAAGACGTTTCCTGGGCAAATGTCGATAGCTGAATTTAATAAAGAGTTTAAGGCTCACCTGGAGGGTAGAGAAGCTACAACTCTTGAAGAGCTAATAAGCAGGCACCTGGAGCACCATCCAGTAGAAGGTGACAAGGTACGCATAGAGAATTTTGAGCTTACTGTAGAGGAGAGTTCTCTTCTTGGTATTAAATCCGTTTCAGTGCGTACCTTAAGATAGACACCTTAACTTAGATACAAGGTTTTTTATAATTTCAATAGCAGTGTCAATTTCCTCTTTTGTGTTGTTTCTGCTAAGAGAGAAGCGAATGGAACTTTTTACAACTTTTCTTGAAAGTCCCATATTGAGAAGGACCCTGGAGGGTTCAAGTGCTCCTGCATTGCAAGCAGAGCCATGGCTAGCTGCAATTTGAGATAAATCTAAGTGGATAAGTAGCGCTTCTGCATCAATACCATGAAAAGCTAAATTAGTTGTGTTTGAAATGCGAGGGCCCTCTCCATTAATGCTAACGCCTTCTATATTAAGAAGACCTTTTTCTAGATGATCTCTCAGTGCTTTTGTGTAATTGGTTATATTATCTTGGTTTTGTAGTAATGTAAGTGCTTTTGCAATGCCAAGTATCCCTGCAAGATTTTCCGTTCCACCTCTTTTTCCATATTCTTGAGAACCTCCTGTAATGAGAGGAGAGCACTTTAGATTTTTTCGTAGAATTAAAAAACCACTTCCCTTTGGTCCATGAAACTTATGCCCACTTGCTGCAATAGCCAAAATTCCTTTATGCATTATAAAAGGCTCTTTGCCAATCCATGAGACAGCATCTACGATGAAAGGAATATTGCGGGCAGAAGCAATCATTCCAATTGCTTCGATATCTGTTTTTACACCCGTTTCGTTATTTGCACCAATTAGTGCAATCAGTTTTGTATTGGGTTGAAGAGCATGTTGAACATCTTCTGGAAGGACAGCACCCCAAGAACCTACTGGTAATTGGGTGACTTCAATATCTTTGATGCTCTGTAGGGTTTTGTTTACGGCGGAATGTTCCGCATTAGATGTGATTACATGACCACCTTTGAGGTCGATACCGCGAATGATTTGGTTAAGTGCTTCTGTGCCACCTGATGTAAAAATGACTTCAGATGGTGATACGTTGAAAAAATGAGCTACAGACTCTCTTGCAAATGCAAGCTTTGCTTTTGCTTCTCTTCCGAAAAAATGCGTGCTAGAGGGGTTTAAAGGTATATTTTCTAGGTCTTCAAGCATCGCATGTAAAACTTCTTTGTCAAGCGATGTTGTTGCGTTGTTATCTAGGTAAATAGGTGGCATAAAGTAAGTTATAATTTTTTTTGTTGCTGTAATATGGGATAAAAGTATACATAGTAAATTATTGATAGGTTATATACAAGTGAATTGAAAATAAGGAGCCTTTTATGAACCATCCAGCTATAATCCCTATAGTTTCTTTAATTGCCGGTATTATTATTTTAATTTTTCCAACAATTTTAAATTATATTGTTGCGTTATATTTAATTGTTGTAGGTTTACTCGGCCTAATCGCGATGCGTTAGAAAAAAAATAGTGTGGGCTTTAGGCCCACACCTTGTAAAAGGTGTGTTCTAGGCTTTTTATGGCTAGAATAGTGCTATTAAATAATATTCATAAATAGTACAATGAAGCAATCCAGATAAATTTGGAAGTCGATAACGATCAAAAAAAACAATTCCCTGTAATACGCATAAGTTTTTACTTTATTTGTGTATACACAAATAATTCTTGAACCTGTTTGTGTATACACAAATAATTCTTGAACCTGTTTGTGTATATATTCCTCTTGCGTCTTGTTTGTCTTTTTTCTTAAAAAAACCCATGCTTATAAATGTTTATTAAATCTATTATCTATTCCGTACTGGCTTGCCTAATTTGGGGTCTAATTTTTTTAATCCCTTATCTTTTAGAGGGCATTAATACCTTTGATATTGTTCTTGGACGCTACTTTTGCTATGGAACTTTATCGCTTGCTCTTCTTCTCTATAGTGTTGTTGTAAGCCGACAAAGGCAAGTGTTTAAGTACTGGAAACAAGCTTTTCTCTGTGCTTTAGTCATGAACTTTCTCTATTTCATAAGCCTTGTTATGGGTATGCGCTTATCAAGTCCTTCTGTAATTGCTTTGTTAGTTGGAATTTCTCCTTTAGTGATTGTAGCTATTAGTGGTAGGAAACAGCAATCGATGATGCGTTATTTTGTGCCTGCTTTAGTGATTGTCTTAGGTCTGAATTTGGTAAATATTCAGACATTTTTATTAGAAAGCGAAGCGCTTACATTTTGGGAGTACGTACAGGGTATAGCATTTGGATTGGTTGCTCTGGTGGCATGGGCTTGGTACGTTATTTTTAACTCTAATTTTTTAGCAAAGAATAGAGAAGTAAATCCGTGGCAATGGACAACGCTCATTGGCGTTGCAACTCTTTGTCTTACTATTGTCGGTATGGCTGTACGTGTTTTTACAATGGACCCTGACTATATGGAAGAGCTTTTGTTTACGAGTGATATGGGAATTAAGTTTCTTGTAGGCTCTATTATTCTTGGTGTTTTATGTTCTTGGATAGCCTATGCGCTTTGGAATTCTGCTAGTGCAAAACTTTCGGCAGCCCTCTCTGGCCAAATTGCTATCTTAGAGACAGTTTTTGGTATCTTGTTTGTTTATGGCTTCGAACAGGTATTTCCAACCTATTTGGAAATAATAGGTATCATTTGTATCCTTTTGGGTGTATGGAGAGGGCTTTATATCTCTCAGTCTAAAGCATATACGTCGTAAGTTCATTGTGCACGTAGAAGACATTAAAATCGATTGCAGATACGCGGTCTTGTTCTGCATTCCAAAATTCGTTACATTCTGTAAGCGAGAGTTCCTCTAGGATCATATCAAGAGATATTCTTCCTTTTGGTCTGCGGATGTTATGCCACTAGTTGGTGGTAGACCAGAGAAAACATAATGGAGTGTTTTTTTAGCAAATTCTTGTGCTAAACGACTTTTTCCAATTCGACGTCTTCCACGTATCACTACAAGACTTGCTGATTTCTTTTTAAACAGCTCATTGAGCATTTGGAGCTCTTTTTTACGACCAACAAATGAGTGAAGCATGTTAATCCTTAATTTGGTGACCAAATTAAGAAAAATGAATTTAGTGATAGTGCTTTTTTATTAACATTTAGTTTTAATTTAGATAGACTATGAATTAAAGCAGGAGAAGCATTATGTCAACAACAGTAGAGAGCTCAATTACTAATTTGATTCGAGTGTATGATGAAAAAGAGGCGGGGCACTTATATCGGTATAGCGCAGATGCTCAGGGACAGTTAACTTTACGCTCTAAGTTTGCTCGTGTGTTTACATGGATTGGACACTATGTTTTTCGAATGTCATACAGTGAAGTTTTTGAGAAAGCTATTACAGTTTCCCTTCAAAGCCTGAAAACAGAGGGCGAAGGTGTTTTTGAGCGTAAAATTAAGGAAATAAAAAGTCAGAGTGATGCGCAGGTTCAAAAGATTAATGAAGCTCTTTGTGGTGTAGATGGTTTTTTTGCGGAGCAGAATCAGTATCACAGTGGCGGGCCAACACATCAACAAGAGATCGCTACAACGTTTAGTAGAATAATAGAGAAAGCTGAAAAAGAAACAAAAGAATTACAAGAGCAAGCAACTAAAACCGCAAATTTCCATCGTTTTTCAATAGAACAACCTGCGGGGTATTTTTGTCTTTCGCCAGAGGAACAAGAAGCTCAGAGAGAAAATATGCTCTCTAAGTTACAAGAGCACTTAGGGGAATTTGTAGGTAGGTTAAGGGACATATTTGGAAAGGATTTGGAGGTAGAGTTTCAACGGTACAAAGAGAGTAAACCAGAAGTTGGTAAGAGTGTTAGACGTGTAGATGATGAAAAGATAGGATGTCAATTTAGAACAGCTCTCTATGATAAAAATAATAGAGCCTCCAATATAATTGTGAGTACTAGGGCAGTGATTTCACGGCCTGGAGTGCCTGGAAGCATAGAAATTAACCCATCTATTATCTATTATTCGCTTACAACAGCCAAGAATTCTGGAGGTTCGTTGATTTGTGACTGTTTTGGAACAGTAAAGTTCAACAATGCTAGCGATGAATTATTAGGATTGTTTAAGGGTAGAGTGCAAATAGCTGAAAATAGGGCAAGAGGGCTTCTTGAGAAAACAAAAGCAAGTTTAAGTTCAAGCAATCCTTCTCTTTAATGATCGTCGATGAGGTTAGCAACAAGGCCACTCCAACCCGTTTGGTGAGAGGCGCCAAGGCCTCTGCCATTGTCTGCATGGTAATGCTCATAAAATAGAAGTAGCTCTTTCCAGCGAGCATCATCTTGATAAAAGTGCATGCCTTGATGGATGGGGCGCACATCTTTTGCATCTTTTCTAAAAAGAGAGATGAGCCTATTTTTAAGAGAGATCGCCATCTCTTGTAGGGTGATGGGAGCTTCACCAGGTACTGTAACTTGAAAGGAATCATTAGCAATAGATGCAAGTGTTTTTAGCGCATCTAAAAAGAGGTAATTGGTTGGAAACCAGATAGGGCCTCGCCAGTTGGAATTTCCTCCTTTGATTCTTTCTAAGGATTCTCCTGGCTCATAGCCCACTCGAGAGCCTTGAAAATCTATAGGATGATTTTCATGGTATTTTGAAAGGCTTCTAAGGCCATATTCTGAGCGAAATTCATTGGGATTCCAAACATAGGTTAAAAGCCTTTTCATCTGAGAGATCTGCATCATAGAAAACAAGTAGAAGTTTTTCCCTTCTTTTTCTATCTTTATTGTGCACTTTTCCATGCGCTCTGGATTGATTTTAAAAAAGAAGGTAAAGCTCTCATAAAATTTAGGAAATTGCTTGAGCTCTTCTTCTTCAAAGAAGTCGATAGCAAAGAAAGGAACAATACCTACAAATGAGCGAATTTTTAGTTGAACATGGCCATCATTTGGGTAAGAAATTACATCATAGAAAAATCCATCCTCTTCGTTCCAAAGGTGAATGGATCGCTGTTTAGTCGACTCCATAGCTGCAGAGATATACATAAAGTGTTCAAGATAATGCACTGCAAGCTCTTCAAAGCCTGGATAGTGTTTTGCAAGCTCTAGTGAGATTCTCATCATCTTTAATGCAAAAAATCCCATCCAGCCTGTGCCGTCAGACTGTTCAAAGTGACCTCCATTGGGAAGGGGCCTACTTCGATCGACAACGGAAATGTTGTCGAGTCCTAAAAAGCCTCCTTCAAAGAAGTTGTTTCCAGAGCTGTCCACTTTATTTATCCACCAGCTAAAGTTGCGCACAAGCGCCATAAAGCCATTTTTTAAGAATAAAAGATTTTCCGTATCATTATTCTTTTTTCCTTTTTGAAAGAGCTCCCAAAGAGCCCAAGCATGTACAGGTGGGTTGAGATCAGAAAATCCCCACTCGTAAGCTGGAACTTGCCCGTTGGGGTGTTGCATGTGGTAGGTAAAGAGAAGTTCGAGTTGCTGTTTTGCAAGAACCAAGTCTACAAGAGAAAATGTTACGGTGTGGAAGGCTAAGTCCCAAGCTGCAAACCAGGGGTATTCCCACTTATCTGGCATAGAAAGAACGCTTAAGATATTGAGATGTGTCCAGTGACCATTACGAATCATACCTCTATTTTCGGGGGGAGGATTTTGTGGAAAATCTCCTTTTAGCCATTCATCGACATCATAAAAATAAAACTGTTTACTCCAAATCATTCCAGAGATTGCTTGGCGTTGTATGTCTAAGTCATCTTGAGATGTATTTTTTGGTTGTATGGAGGCGTAAAATGCATCTGCATCCTCTTTTTTTGTTTTAATAATAGTATCGATATCTTTTAGCGGGTTTTCAATTAATTTAGATGTTAACCTAAGACGAATTACATGAGATTTTCCACCCGGAATTTCGATTCCTTGATAGTGTAGTCCTGCTTTTGAGCCTATTTTCTCTGGGTTAATAGAAGGTTTATTGTGGATGATATGCTCGTGAAATCCATCTTTTACGTAAGGCCTTTGGTTAGGAGCATTCCATAGACGTTGATTATTTGTTTCATTTTCAGTAAATAGCGTCTTTGCAGAGGGGTCTGCAAAGAGATAGAAAGAGGGGAGTGCATATTCAAAGGAGAGATCTTTTGGAGTTTGCACTAAAGAGGCATCTGCAAAGAGTGTAATGTAATCTTGATGATTTGAGATTTCCGAAATTTTAGGTGCTTGACAGGTACCTTGTGACCAAGTCCATGTATTTCTAAACCAGAGCTGAGGGACAACATGAATTGTGGCAGCATCTTTACCTGCATTGACAATTTCAATACGAATGCAGAGATCTTCAGGATCTTGCTTTGCATATTCTATGAAACAATCAAAGTACTTGTTATTATCAAAAATTTTAGTGTCGACAAGTTCATATTCTCGATCATTTAGTCCTCTTTTTTTATTCTCTTGTACGAGTTTATCGTAGGGAAATTCTTCTTGTGGATATTTATAGAGGTATTTCATGTAAGAGTGTGTCGGTGTTGCATCTAAATAGTAGTAATATTCTTTGACATCTTCGCCATGATTGCCTTCTAATGGGGTTAGACCAAAAAGGCGCTCTTTAAGTATGGGATCTTTTCCATTCCAAAATGCAATAGAAAAAATAAGTTTTTGATAGTAGTCGCAAAAGCCTGCAATGCCATCATCTCCCCAACGAAAGGCTTTTGAGCGCGCCATATCATGTGTTGAATAGAGCCATGCATTGCCATCTGCGCTATAGTCTTCTCTTACACTTGCCCAGGCCCGCTCAGAAAGATAAGGTCCCCACTTTCTCCAAGGGCATACGCGATCTTTAGAGAGTTCATTTAGCCGTTTTGACTCTTCGCTTACCATAATTTATAAACCTTAATTTTTTTATTGACTTCGTATGAACCATTTTGTATCACTCACCTTTATACATGTCAAAAAAAATCAGGATTTTTTATGAAAGCAATAGCCTTACTTCCAGGAACAAAAGACCTTTCAATTGTTGATGTTCCAGAGCCTATGATTCAAAAACCAGATGAGCTCAAAGTCAAAATATTAAAAGTAGGGATCTGTGGAACAGATAGAGAGGAAGCTTCTGGTGGTAGAGCGGATGCACCTCCTGGAGAGAAAAAATTAATTATCGGCCATGAGATGTTTGGCAAGGTTGTCGAAATTGGCGCCCAAGTAAAAAACTTTAAGGTAGATGATTTTGTTATCATCACCGTTCGAAGAGGATGCGATCAATGCCCTGCTTGTTTAAGTTTTAGATCAGATATGTGTACAACAGGTAATTACACGGAAAGGGGGATTAAAGGAAGACATGGATTTCAATCTGAATTTGTTGTTGACCAAGAGATGTATGCAATCAAAGCATCTCCTCAAATTCAAAATATCGGCGTTCTTGCAGAGCCTATGTCCGTTGTGCAAAAAGCTATTGAAGAGGCATGTATCATTCAGGCTGCTCGTCTTCCTTATATTAAAGACAAAACAAAGTGGCTTAATGGTAAAAAAGTGCTTGTCGCAGGACTTGGGCCCATTGGCTTACTTGCAGCTATTACTCTTGCCCTAAGAGGAGCTACAGTTCTTGGTCTCGACGTCGTTGACACAAATAGCCCAAGAGTGAAAATCTTACAAGCAATTGGTGGCACATATTATAATGACAAGCAAGTAGACCCCATTGCCTTTCAAAAGGATCATCATCATATCGATTTAATCTTAGATGGTGCTGGCATTGCAAAATTAGACTTTGATCTCTTGGAGATGCTGGGTATCAACGGTGTTTTTGTACTTACAGGGGTTCCTGGAGATCAACGTTTAATTAATGTAGACGGTGCAGATCTTATGCGCAAGCTTGTATTAAAAAATCAAGTGATGGTAGGAAGTGTCAACGAAAGCATTCATCATTTTCAAAAAGGAATAGAGGATTTAGAGACGGCATCAAAAAAATGGCCAGGTGTGGTTGATAAGCTCATCACACAAAAATATCCTTATCAGCAATTTGCAAATGCGCTCTCGCACCACTCTGCAGATGAAATTAAAGTTGTAATCGAATGGTAGGTTTTCATGGAAAAGTATGATGTGATCATTATAGGAAGCGGCGCTGGTGGCGGAACACTTGCCCATGCACTCTCAAAGTCTGGAAAAAAAGTCTTGATTCTTGAAAGAGGGGAGTATTTGCGACGTGAAAAAGAGAACTGGGAGCCAAGAGCCGTTTTCTTAGAAAATCGCTATCACACCAAAGAGCATTGGTATGATAAAGAGGGAAAAGCGTTTTCTCCTGGCATGAATTATTATGTGGGTGGTAATACGAAGATGTATGGAGCTGCGCTTTTGCGTCTTAGAAGGAATGACTTTGAAGAAGTTAAGCACTACGGCGGTGTATCTCCTGCATGGCCATTGAAGTATGATACATTTAAGCCCTACTATTTAGAAGCAGAAAAGCTCTACACGGTTCATGGACTTAGAGGAGAAGATCCTCTTGAACCAGAAGAAGGCTCTCCCTATCCTTATGCCGCGATCTCTCATGAGCCCTATATTCAAAAAATTGCGGATAAATTGAAAGCTCTTAAATTAAATCCCTTTCATCTTCCTTTGGGCCTTCGCCTAAATGAACAAGATACTGAAAAAAGTGCTTGTATTCGCTGTGATACGTGTGATGGCTTTGCATGCCTTGTAGATGCCAAGTCTGATGCTCATATCAGTTGCATTCGTCCTGCTTTGGCAACGGGAAATGTTACTTTGATTACATCTGCAAAGGTACAAAAGCTTATTCCCGACGCTACAGGATCGACTATTAAGGAAGTAGAAGTACTTCGAAATAACAAGATAGAAAAGTATACAGCGCCTTTATTTGTGGTCTCTTGTGGAGCTGTCAACTCTGCAGCTTTGTTTTTGCGCTCGACACATCCAAAGCATCCAAATGGCCTTGCTAATGGTTCTGATTTGGTGGGAAGGCACTATATGTTTCACAACAACTCTGTGATGATCGCAATATCAAAAGAAGTTAACCCTACAAAGTATGAAAAAACATTGGCAGTCAATGATTTTTACTACAGAGCAGAGGACTCAGAATTGCCCCTTGGACATATACAGCTTCTTGGCAATGTTAAAAAAGAGATGTTGCAAGAAGAAGCTCCAGCATTTGCTCCAGGAGTTGCTCTTGAATTTCTTGCAGATCATTCTGTTGGCTGGTGGCTTACCTCTGAGGATTTGCCTGATAAAAACAACCGTGTAAGCCTTAATAAAAATGGTGAAATCATTCTTTCTTACACGCCTAATAACTTAGAGGCACACGAAAGATTGCTTGCTAAGCTTAAAACACTTCTTCATCAAATAGGGCCGCATACGCATATCTTCCCTAATAAAATTTACCTTTCCCAGCAAATACCCATTGCTGGTTGTGCTCATCAAGCAGGAACACTTCGTTTTGGAGAAGATCCAAAGACTTCTGTACTTGATTTAAACTGTAAAGCTCATGGCATTGACAACTTGTTTGCAGTGGATTCTAGCTTTTTTCCATCGATTGGAGCTGTCAATCCAACGCTTACAATTGTTGCTAATGCCTTAAGAGTTGCTGAAGTCATTAAGAAGTTATGAACATTAGAATAAATAGGTGAAGTTAAAGTTGACCCCCCAGAAATTATATGTATTTTCTGGGAGGCCAAGAGCTGTTCCTCCAGATGTTTCTGCAGTTGACAGGCCATCTTGCCAGCGCTCGTAAAATGGACTTAAGGTAAAAGAAAATCTTTTGTCGCATTCAAGAGTGTATGTAAGGGGTAGTTCAACATGGATATTTCCAAATGTATTTTGTAATTCCCAAAATGCACCCCCAAGTGTATCAATACGCACTGTTGAAAAAGCTTGTAGTGACCAAACTAGTTGTAGGCCCAGATTAAAGTTTGGACTAAAGGCATATTCTGTTTTAATTCCGATAGGAAAATAGAATTCATAGTAATTAAACCTCAACGAGGTTGAATCGCTCAAGAATGGAGGAAAATAGGAGTCAAGGAATGAGGTAGGTGCACTTGTAGAGGGCGTTAAATGGTGAGACATGAATCTAAAACCAAAGCCAGTGTAAACAGTACAAAGCCACTGATCACAGCACCAGGTATACCCCAAGCGCTCATTAGTATTGACATCAATGAAATGTCTGTTTCCATAGGATCCTTGAGTGTTTCCATCTCTCCATGCAAGTTCAACACCTCCGTAAAAGTTGTTTTTAGGTTGGTATTCATAAAGAGCTTGTAGTCCTCCTAGACTCCCGTTAAAAGAGGGCTCACCTCCCACTTCAAGGTTTGCATAAGTGTAGTTTGCTCCAACTGTTAGATAAGAGTTGTCTAGAATACAACAAGTTTTCTGATTGGAATAAGAGCCATCTCCAGAATGGCCAAAAAGCATTAAAGGTATAATACATGTAGCAAGGTGTAAATAAATTTTCATGATGAAATTTCCTTGTATAAAAAAATGTATGCTAGTACGCTCTATGAAAAAAATCTAGGAAAAAGTTCAACGGAGAAAAATCATGGTAAGAAAATGCTGGCTAACAATTTTTGCATGTCTTTTTGCAACCTATTTGTATGCGCTACCCTCTCGTGACTTCTACATTAACTTTTCAGAGCAATTTTTATCAGAGCAAAAATCTCATTTAGCAGCAACTGGCGTGACTCTTTCGCCTCCAACTGGTTATATGCCCTTTACCATTGTCAATAATAGTGGCCAGAGTGATTCTGATGTCTATGTTCTTATTCTTGTAAATACTTATACAAATATTATTACGTTCACAAAGAATCAAGATGGATTATTTTTAGGTGAATTGAGTGTACCTACACCAAAAACATATGTCTCTGCTATGGGCTCTGGCTCTTATCCACTTAGTTACTTTCCTGTAGACTCTACAACAACAAATGGACGTATTTTTTACCTTCCAACAACGCTTACTTTAAGCTCTGCTCGCATTTACTACTCAGTTGGAGGGCCCATTGACTGGCTTGTTCCTTATGTTGGGGCAGTACAGTTTCAACCACAAGATTTTGAAAATCCCTTGCAGGATAACTATTATACTTTATTCGACAAGCAAGAATTTACAATGGATGGAGGGGATCGTTATATAATGAACCCAACACTTGTAGACTATTATGGGATTCCTTTGTCATTTTCTATTTCGTATACGGACTATACTCAAATAACTCCTACACCGACAGTTGCCTATGCAGGGCTTCCTCCTTCATTAACAAGCACTCAGATTTTTACTAATTATACAACAGCTACAGCAACACTTCCCTCTACTCCAGATGGGGGAACTGAGCCAAAGTGGCAAGGGCTTTACTTAACATATGCACCTCCAAGTGGCAGTAGTGGCCTTTTGCGTATTTTATCACCAGACTCAGCATGTTCTGCAATAGGAACACCTCTTTTTCCATTAGACTATTTCATTGAACCTGACTATACAACCTGTTCTTGGTTATCTAATGTTTGGTATAACGTAGGAAATACTGCATCCTTTCAAGAACATCCTCTCTATATTGATTTATCTACTGCAGGCCCTACCTACGGAGTTGCAGAAGGGGTAATGGATGGGTCGGGAAATTTTAATTTTTCTGTTCTTTCAGGCACAGGAGGAGGCTCTACACTTACGCTTCCTTTACCCAACTCTTCAAAAGCGTTTTTTACATCAACGTTGAGCGACTATTCTCCGACTCCAACAAGTACAGGTGATCCTAATGTTTCAACAGCAATTTGGCAGGGTCTTTCTGCTGCAGTGATTTCTGGCGTTATTCCGCTTGTAACAAGTGAATCTGCCCCTTTAAGCCAAAGCTTTATTCGAACACAGACGCTTTTTACGAATAATTCACTGATACCTTGTACAGGTCCATGGTATGATTTTTACTCAGGAACATTTATTGGTATGGGTAGTGGTAATTACACACAGTTTTATACGACTCCTTATGGAGATTATTTGGGTACTAGTGGCACAGTAACTGTAACTAATATTGCCAATGCAGGGGCTCATGTAATTACAACAATTGGAGATATGAGTGGAATACCCATTCCAGATCCTTTTAATGACTCAAATAACTATACAGTAATTTTTAATGAATTGCCCTCGGGTGTAAGTGTAACATTTGGAAGCAATCCTGATTTTACATCGAATCCGTCTGTAAACTTTGCGGGACAAACTTTTGATACAGTGTCAGGGGCTACTATGTATTTGGGTGTTACATATGGTGGGGGAAACTATATTGGCCTTTGGGGAACGCAACTTATCCCTTCAGCGCCCGCTATGAAGCCTATTTTGCCAAATCCTGGCAATATGTCGCTGGCAGGTGGCCCTGGAGGTACACTCACAATCACCGTTGGCGCATCCCCTTAGGGAATTAAATCCATCATATCTTGCATGTATTGGTAGATCTTAGTGGATTTACAGCCTTGTATAAGGGCATTTTTAAATTCATTTCCAGCCTCAAAATATTCCATCCTTTCTTTATGCCTATAAGCTTTAAATAAGCTTTCTAAAATATCTGGAGAAGTTAATTTAAATTTATGTGTAGCCCAACTTTCTAAGCACTCTTCTGCTCTGTCTTTATTCCATAAAAGATCAGAAAATTCATCAGCAAAAACTTCAGAAATAGTACTTAAAGCTTTTTGAAAATTGATAATATTATTTAGATGTTCTCTTCTCCAATAGGAATGTGTACTTGTTCTATGCCAATAAAAGCTTTCGGGATCAGGAAGTATGGCTATTTTGCAACCAGCTGCTAGTAAAACTAGCCCAAATACCGTTGTGTCAAGGGCTCCACAATCTTCTGGATATCCTCCTACTAAATCAAAACACTTACGAGTGTAAAGATAATTTCCTTGATAAGATGGAAAAGAATTTTCGTCTTCTAACAGGCTATAAAGATCCGCAAAGTTATTTGAAGAAATGTATTTCCAACGGTGGATCTCATTATAGTTTCCTTCAAAAAATTTTGCATAATGAAAAGAAGCAATATCAGAATTTGTTTCATCTATCAAATTAATAAGTGAGTTTATTGAATTAGGGACCAAAACATTATCAGAATCTAAGTTGAAAATTAGATCCCCTTTTGAATGAAGTGTACAGGTATTACGGGCAGCTCCACCGCCTTTATTTTTCTCATGAGAAAAAACCAATAGATTTGGGTATTTTTGGGCACATTTTTTTAAAACAAGTTTTGTTTCATCAGTAGAGCAGTCATCAGTACAAATCACTTCAAAAGCAATGCTTAATTCTTGTTGATAAATAGATGCAATCGATTCTTCAACGGTTTTTTCGCAATTATAACAAGGTATAATAAATGATACTGAATGTGACTTGTACAAGTCATTTTTAGCTAATAAGGAACTGAAGAGGAATAAACTAATTAAGAAAAATATTTTATTCATAAATTGCTTCAGGTTTTAAAAATCAGACAGAATTGTAAGATTTAATATCTTTTTTTGCAATCGCTCTGTAACATGAGTTGGAAAATCTATCTGGGAGGGCTTTATGGTAAAAATATGTACAGAATTTGAAAATGATGGCAGCTGGACCGAAGTACTAGACTTTAGGCAAAAGGGGAGGCTTGTTAATGAAACGGGTCAAAAGATAACTTGTTGGCACATGGGGCGTAAGTTTCAAATAGAAAAAAAATATGAAAAACCCCTGTTACTCCCCGATAAAATAAGTAGGGCTTTATTATGCTATACTCTATGTTTTAAATGTGGAAAACAGCCTTGTATAAAAGATAAAACATCCATTTATGTTGTAAAACAGCTCGCTACATCGACTGCAACACATATTGTTTATCCACAAGAATATGAATCTATAATAGATCCCGGAAGACCATTATCATTCTCTTAGGAATGACATTCTTTATGCCTTAAAATAACATGTCTTGTTCGATTAGAGCAAAACATGTCCCAGAGCTAGGCTTACCCTTCTCTGGCCTGAAATAGATCAGGTTGTCGACTATTACGTTTCCCTCTTTATCTTTAATAATATGATTCTGTTCATCCCTGCGACAATAGTTCCAAGCTGGTGCAGTTACCTCAACGATCGGTCCAGAAACACAACACACACTTAAAGAAAACATTGAATCTGGGTGAATAACACAATCGAATTGCATCATGTTAAAAAAATCTTCTAACACATTAATGTCATGATCATTTTTAGATTCGCGACAATGGATAATGACATCATTATCAATTTTCCAATTTTTAAGCTCACGAATATATTTATCCCTAATTAGTTGGGGCTGTGGATCATCCGTAAAAATATACACATATAAAGGGTGCCCCTCAAAATGATTGGCAATTTGTTTCAAACCGTTTAGGTAAAAAGAATGTGGTGGAAATTTTGTTGGCATTTGTTCGATCTCCAATGGAGTATCAAAGCGGTTATTCTGACTACGTACGTGAATAGCTATAGTGAGACGATCTGATGGTAGTCCTATAGGTTCGATGTTCCCTTTTGGCCTGATAACTTCAGTAAGTTTTTTGCGAAATACTTCATTTTCCCAGTCTTCATCATTTAAAACATGACTACGGAACGAAATTAGATACAAGGTAGGAACACCATCGTCTCTATTCTCTTCAAGAAATTTCAAATTGTCTTTGATTTCGATTTTTCTTATATTTTCGACGTTTTCATTATCCATTAGCGGCGCGTGTGCTTCGGATAATTCAAGCTGATCACTGTAAATAAAAGGACGATAGAGCAAAGGGATTTCGTATTTATAGGATACCCATAAAGCTTTCATATAGTTGACCAATTGATCGCCAAACCGCCCACCATCTAAAGAATAAGTAACAAAAGATGAAGTGTTCTCTTTAGCATTATTGAATGGAGTAAAAGAACAAATAAAAATCAAACTGTAGAATAGCAACATTTTTCCCACGGCAGTAACCTCATTTTTTATATTCGCAGCGTGTTAAGGGAAGACTATATAGAATTAGGGGTTTTACAGGCGAGATATTTTAAAAAGTTGCTTTATCTAAGCTAAACATTTATGCTCACAGTCCAAAGATTTTAATACTATGATATTTTGGGGAAAGCTATGGATTTCACCTTAAATAACACAAGCGATAGACCCATCGTTATTATTGGAGCTGGTGTCAGCGGGCTTGTTTTATCTATTCTTCTCAAAAAACTTCAGAAAAATATTTTGATTATTGAAAAAAGGCCTCCTTTTCAATCAAACAAATTAGAAGACCCCCGTTCTTTTAATATGACTATTAGTGAACGAGGAATGAAGTGCTTTCGAAAAATTGGGGTTGAAAAAAGAATTTTGGAATGTGCGGTACCTATTAAGAATCGCATTATTCATCTTCCTATTTCTCATTCTATTAGTCAAAATAGGATTGTACAAAGTTATGGAAAAGAAAAAGAAGATATTATCTTTTCTATCAAAAGGAGTGACTTAATTAGAATCCTTTATGAAGAGTCATCTAAAAACAAAAATACAAAAATGATATTTGATTCAGAATTGGTGGATGTTAATAAGAATGGTTCCTCTCTAACCGTTCGCTCTCGTCTGACAAATCAAGAATTAATAATGCCTTTTAGCTTATTAATAGGAGCTGATGGGGGTTATTCCAAGACAAGGGAATTCGTTCTATCAGGCCAACTTATCGATTTTCAAGTTAAGTATTTTAAATGGATTTATAAAAAATTTAGCTTCTCTTCAGTGGATGCAAGGATGCTGAAAATAGATCCTTGTTCCTTGCATATTTTTCCACAACACAATTCGACTATTTTTGCTATTCCCAATCAAGATCAAAGTTTTTCAAGTATCTATTGTTGTGATATCAATGGATTATCTGATATTCGTTCAAGTGAGGCTCATAAATACGTAGAAAGCAAATTTATAGAGGATTTTCCGCAATTATTTGATTTAAGCAATACCATAAGAGGCACACTAAATGACTCTAAAATAGGGGGATTATTAAATGTTCATTTATCAAAATGGTCTTGTGAAGATAAGATTATATTAATTGGAGATGCTGCACATGCAGTGTTTCCTTTTTATGGACAGGGAATGAATGCAGCCCTCCAAGACTGTCAGGTACTTGCTTCCTTGCTTGTCTCAGAAAAAAATAATTTTGAGGCTCTTTCAAAATATGAGACCATTCAAAAAACATCTGTAAGTGCATTATCAGACTTATGCGCATCTCACTTTTATTATTTATCTCAAAAAAGCCTTTCTCCAATTTGTGAAGCGCAACGGCTAATAGATAATATCTTGAAAAAGTTAAAAATCTTTACATGGCACTCTGAATATAACTTAGTTGCTCAAACCGAAATTCCTTATAATAAAATAAGCGAAATAATTAGAAAGCAAAATACAATTAGAAAATTACTTGGAATTGTGTTGTTTGATTATTTTTTTGGCTTATTTATTTTTTTTAAAAGAAAAGTCTCAAATTTATTTGTAAAATCAAAAAAAACAATACAACTCAGGTTAAATATATGAAATTATCAAATAAAACTGCCATTATTTCCGGGGGAACCAGCGGGATTGGTTTGGCAATTGCTAAAGAGTTTTTATTAGAAGGAGCTAATGTGGCTGTATTTGGTAGAAACCAGAATTCTATAGATGTAGCAAAAAAAGAGCTATCTGATGGTAACTCTTTGGTTATGGCCGGAGACGTTATTAATATAAAAAGCTTAGATAATGTCTACGAGACTATAGGTAAAAAATTTGGAAAATGCGATATATTAGTGGTTAATGCGGGAATTTTTAAGCCAACTCCTTTAGAACTCACGGATGAGAATGCTTTTCAAGAGATTATGGACATAAATTTGAAAGGAGCTTTCTTTACGGTGCAAAGATCTCTACCGCTTCTTAGGGAGGGTGGCTCAATAATACTTATTGCCTCAACATCTGGAATACAAGGATGTACGGATTTTTCAGTTTATAATGCTTCAAAAGCGGCCCTGCGCTCACTATCACAATCATTTGCCGCCGATTTGTTGTCAAAAAATATTCGTGTCAATTCGATTTCTCCAGGTTTTATCCGCACCCCCATTCAAGATAAATTAGGGATTTCAGAAGAAATGATTATACAGTGTGAGAGTGCAATTCCTCTCAAACGGTTTGGACAACCAAGAGAAATTGCAAAAGCTGCTGTTTTCTTAGCATCTGATGACTCTAGCTATATAACAGGATCCGATATGCTTATTGATGGAGGGCAGATAAACATTGCTCCTCCTTTTTAGCTTCAGAATCGCTTAACCATTTATGGTCTTTGCGAAGGTGACTAAATTGAACCTCTGCTATCTGCTCATCAAGTTTACCAGGAAGCTTATCCGCTCCCTTGTACTGATACCCTTGAAAAGGGATTTTGGCTTTATTTAAAGCGGCTTCAACAGAAGTAAGATGCGACATTTTATCATCAATAAAAATTACTTTTTTTGGCGTCCATTGAACTTTCTTTAGGAACTGGACCAACAGAGCCCCCTTAGTGGTTTTTTCATCACCAAGAAATAAAACACCATCTTTAAAAAGAGAATACTCGGTTTCTTTTTTTTCTATATTATCGAAATAAATCTGCTTTGTAGAGAACGACTTAGAAAAATCAATATCGAATTGTTTCAATACTTTTAATCTCCATTCCTCTGCACTTTCAATAACTCCAAATTTCCCTGTTCTGGCTGCGGTTAAAGCTATAGTTTTGACTCCTTTACTCTTCAATTTATTGATAAGTAGAGGCGTAGAATGATCTATGAGTATTATTTGCCCTTCATTTAACATAATGCTTATTAAGTAAGGAATTTCTTTTGGATCAATGCCCTTCCAAGATGCAGGGCGAAAATGTGCTCCACTGGGACGTAATACCATATCATTATAAGTAATTAATACATCGTCTACATCGAATACAACCAATGTATCCGCATCCGTACTATCCAATTCTGAGCGAATATCATTAAAAGATTGAATCGGAATAATACCACCAGAAAACGTGACGTCTTGAACCACATGTGCACTAGATTGTTGGGGCGTTTCCTTTGATGAAGTGGGTGATTGGACAAACCATATAATGCCAACAACAACTAGGCAAATTAGAGGTATAATGAGAAACTTATTTTTCATTCAAAAAATCCTTCTGCTTTGTAAAAAACATCTCTGATAGGTAACAAAATGCCTTATGCAAAATTTGGTTGTTAACCGAAGGCATATCTATCCTCAAGTTAGCCAAAGCTTCAAGAGTATTTCGGATCTCGATGTTCTTGTTTACTACTTCTTCAAAAGTTACTTCATCTTCAATATAAAGGGCAAGAAGGGAAAAAAGAGCATTGTCTGCATCTATTTTTGTCAGCAATGCTTGCCATATATTATGAGATATTATTTCGATCTCATAACCGAAATCCTTAAGCCAACGTATTAAATCTAACCAACTGATTTGTTCTGGGTTGGATAAGTTAAATATCTGGTTTTTATTTTTTTCATCTAGAGAGATTTTAGTAATAATTTTGCTGATACCATCCACAGGTAGCATATCGAGTTTAAATTCCCAGTCGGGGGCTTTTTCTAGCTGAATACATCCCTTTATTAATCTCATTAAGTGATCATTTTCGTAGGAAGAAACTCCTGTCAGGCTGTGACCTATGATCGTGCTTGGTCTAAATATCTGGATCGGAATACCTCTACTAAAGGCTTCAGTCAATAGCTTTTCAGCCATCCATTTTGTTTGTTCATATCCGCTATTGAGGATTGAGGGTAATGTTCCTGTAATGAACTTTTCTTGAGCCGTGCCTTGCTCTTCTTCTGCAATCGAAAGAGTAGAAATATAGATCACCTTTTTTAAAGTACCCGTTACTGCTAGTTTAAGCACTTCAATTACGCTTAAAACATTGGGGGCCATGAGCGTTTTATAATCATATAGGTGGTGAACAAGGGCCCCGCAATGGTAAATTGCATCTAATTTTTTTGCCAAGGTTTGATAATTTTGCTCATCAAGACCGAGTCTAGAAAGGCTTAAGTCACCGGGTAAAGCGACAATTCGATCTTTCGAAAATACAGCTTCTGGAAAGTAGCGCTTGAAGTTATAAACTAATTTATTTTGAGCTTCTTCTTTATCTATTGCTCGTACTAAGCAAAAAACATTTACTTTACTATTTTCTAGTAAATCAAACAATAAATGCGCACCCAAAAAACCTGTTGCTCCTGTTAATAAAACATTAGCAATGGATGAACTTACGATTTGTTTAGGCTGAGGGGTAATGCTGGCAGGAAGGAATATTTCTTCGAAAGAGGGAACTTGCTGTAGTTTGCCCATTTGTTCATCTAACAAACTTGCTAAATTAGCAATTGTTGGATTTTCTAAGAAAACTCTAAGGGGAATATTTTGTACGAATTGCTTCCTAATATGCATGGCAGCAATAGTAATCGATAAAGAGTTACCTCCTAATGCAAAGAAATTCTCGTTGATTCCGATCTCTTTAAGTTGCAAGACTTCACACCAAATTTGAGCAAGTATTTTTTCTATAGGAGTACTGGGTAAAATAAGTTTTTTACTGATGAGCGCCACCTTTGGAAGGGCTTTTCGATCAATCTTACCACTCAATAAAAGAGGAAGCTGAGAAAGAGATACAATAGTTAAAGGTACCCAAGCTTCAGGGATCCACTGTTTTAGCCATTTTTTTAATTCTTCTTCATCAAAAGAAAAAGTATCCTTCAATACAATATAAGCAATAAGTTGTTGGCTTCCTCTCACATCCTCTTGAAGCTCTACAACAGCGTGATGGATAGTATAATGCTGTCTTAAAATACTCTCAATTTCTCCTAATTCAACACGTTGTCCACGTATTTTTATTTGATTATCGGATCTGCCTAAAAACGCAATAGAACCATCAGGGCAATAATAACCAAGATCACCTGTTCTAAATAGGAGGGTACCATCTTTAGTAAATGGGTTTAGGACAAATCTTTGTTTAGTTAAGTCATCTTGATCCAAGTAACCATGGGCTAAACCTCGACCGGAAATACAGATCTCACCAGGAACTCCTATAGGCAGGGGACACAAATGCTTGTCTAAAATATAAGTCTTGGTATTCCAAATAGGACGCCCAATTAAAAGATCTGCTAAAATAGTACTAGAAGTACAAGGATGATAAGTACTGGTAATTGTGGTTTCCGTAAGACCATACATATTGTGTAGATTTGCAGATAGGTTTTTATAAAATTTCTTAATGAGCAGGTGGTGAAGAACCTCTCCTCCTACTAAAACTTGGCGAAGAGATTTTAGACGCTCGAGCCGAGAATGTTGCAAAATAACCTCTAATAAGGAAGGAACAAGGTCTAAAATAGAGATCTTTTTTTCTTCTATAAAGTCGATCAATCCCTCAATGTCTTGATGGACGTCTTTCGCTGCAACCACGACAGTAGCTCCACTGCATAAAGGCCAGAAGATCTCCTCTACTGACACATCAAAGGCCAGAGAGCTGTGGTGTAAGACTTTATCTAATTCTGTCAGTTGATACGTATGTTGCAACCATTGAATTTGATTCAGTAAAGCTTCATGCCCCACTACAACTCCTTTTGGAATACCTGTAGAGCCAGATGTGTAAAGAACATAAGCTACATCTGAGACATTTTGCTGGCAACTATGTTCTACTTTGTCAAAATTACTATGAATAAGAAAATCTATATCTAAGATCCTGCCAGGATAATTTTCGAATCTTGACCATAGGTGGTTTTGTGTGAGTAAGATTTGAGCATCTGAACTTTTAAAGATGTAGTTTAAACGATCTATTGGATAATTGGGGTCCAGGGGAAGAAACCCCTTTCCTGCCTTTAAAATCCCTATTAATCCTACGATCATTTCTATGGAACGCTCAGCAGAAAGGGCTATTAGAGAAATATGTTCTTGTTTTTTTAAAAAATAAGCAATCTGATTTGCTTGCTCATTTAATTCTTGATAAGTAATCGATCTTCCATCAAAAATAGCTGCAGTCTGCTCAGGGATCTTTTGCACTCGCTCTTCAAACAACTCAACAACTGAAGATACACACACAAGTTGCTTTTCGCTATTGTTCCAAGTATTAAATAAAGTATTCAATTCATTTTTAGATAAAAGAGAGTCGTGCTGGTAAAGAGAGTTTGAGTTATAAGCTAAACTTTTTAAAGCTCTCTTAAAATAATCGAAAATTTCTCCAACTTTTTTATTACTAATCTTATCAGAGTCATACTCAAGAGATAAACAAAGATTTTCTTGCAAAGTATCGACGTAAAAATTAGCAGAAAATACAAAATTTGTCTTTTCATAGGCTTTATGACTTATCAGTTGAAGATGTTTGTTTTCCTTTAGCTTGTCATATACATGAAAGTGTGCATAGTTAAATGATGTGTTAAAAAGCTCCCTCCCCCCGTGTTGATGTTGTATTTGAGCAAGAGGATACCATCGATAAGGAAGTAGTTTCTTCTCTTCTTCGTATACAGCGAGTACTAGATCTTCCCATCTTCCACCATCTAAAATAAGTCGTAGAGGAACAGTGTTAAGAAATAATCCCAACGTATTCTCGCTATCAAGTTCCTCAAGACGTCCATTTAGGATATAGCCTGTAGTGATATCACTTTCTCCTGAAATCCGAGAAAGAACTCGTAAGTAAGCGGCAAGTAAAACGCTTTTCAGTGGTACATTGAGCCTTTTGGCTAATTCGTGAAGCTTTTCTACTATGTATGTCTTAAGAATTTTACTATCTGAAGACCAACCTTTTTTATTTGCACCCTGTTTGAAATTGTCATAAACTTTTAATGTGTGAAACCCATTGAGTTTCTTTTTCCAAAAATCCAACTGTTCAGTAGAACTTGTAAGCTGCTTTTCATGTTGAATATAAGCTCCATACCTCAAACGCGGTTGGTGAAGAGAAGAAAGACCGCCTTCAATTCTAGTTTCATATTCTTGAATCATATGAGCTACTAAAGTAGCTATACTCCAACCATCAAGAATTGCATGGTGAAAGGTAAATCCAAATTGGAAAGTACGTTCAGACCTGCTGTGAACAGCAAAACGAATAAGAGTTGGTGAAGTAAGAATAAAGCGCTTTTCTTTTTCTTGTCTAAACCACTCTTCGATATGTTTATCTTGAGTAGTTAAATCCATACAAGAAATATCTACAAATTCTATTTGGAGAATACCCTTGCAGTGGACTAATTGTAAAGGTTCGCTATAATCCTCAAACTTAAAAGAAGTCCGTAATACAGGATGAATAGAAATCATGGCCTCTAAAATAGAGGAAAGCAGATTTTCTTTTAATTCACCTTCCATTTCATAACTGAACGTATCTTGGTAGACAGCTTCATCTGGATTTAGCTCATTGTGGTAGATCATTCCAGCTTGCAAGGAAGCTAGAGGGTAGGCATCCTCTAAATTCTCTCTGTCCAACAATTGCTTATCTTGAGAATTTACTAAAGAGAAGGGAGTATAATCAGGAGTTTTTTCATTTAACTCATAGCATTTGATTCTAGGCCAAAGCTTTTCAATTGTAGGAAAGCTAAATAAATCTGCTAATTGCAATGAATAGCCCCACTTCTTAGCAGTAGCAACAATCTGAATACTTAGAATAGAGTCCCCACCTAGTTCGAAGAAGTTATCAGTAACACCTATGGTTTCAACCTGAAGAACATGCTTCCAGATTTGAACAAGGTCAGACTCTAATTCGTTACGAGGAGCGACAATAGTACGAGATCGATGATAGATTAATTGGTTTTGTTTTAATGCTTTGCGATCAACTTTACCACTCGTTGTTAAAGGCAAATGATCTGTAACAATAAATTGAGACGGGACCATGTAATCTGGAATTTTCTCACTCAAATAATTACGAAGTAGATAATCGTCAATTGGATTCTTCAAAACAACAAAAGCAACAAGAGATTTATGTCCCGTTTTTTCTATACAAACATCAACAACACACTGAAGAACCTCTGGATGGCCTCCTAGCCTATTTTCTATTTCTCCAAGCTCAATCCGGTATCCTCGCATTTTTACCTGATGGTCTAAGCGGCCTAAAAATTCAATATTTCCATCAGAAAAATAGCGGGCTAGATCTCCAGTCTTGTAAGCTCTTTTACACGGTTTAAATGGCAATTGAAGAAATTTCTCTGCTGTTAAAGAAGGCTTATTCAAATAACAACGAGCAAGTCCTGCTCCGCTAAGATATAGCTCTCCAGCCACGCCTATAGGGACAGTATTTAAATGTTTGTCGAGAATATACGTTTCTGTGTTCCAAATAGGTTTCCCAATGGGAACGGATATATCCAAAAATGAATTGCGACAATTCCAATAAGTCACATCAATAGAGGCCTCAGTAGGCCCATAAAGATTGTGCAAATCCGCAGAGGTTTGTTCAAAAAATTGTCTTACAAAATGTGGGGGTAAAGCTTCTCCACTTGTAAACACCATTCTTAAGGAAGAACATTTTTCTCCTCCCTGAAGCTCTAAAAATGAACCAAGCATAGACGGAACAAAATGCATGCATGTAATAAAGTAACGTTGAATGGTGTAGATGAGCTCTTCGGTATCGCGGTGGGCTTTTGGCTTGGCTATAACTAATGACGCTCCAAATGAGAGAGGCCAAAAAAACTCCCAAACAGAAACATCAAAGCTAAAGGGCGTCTTCTGGAGTACTCTATCGTAAGACAGTAACTGATACTCATTTTGCATCCATAATATACGGTTAACAAGTCCTTTATGCTCAATACAGACCCCTTTTGGCTGCCCAGTAGAACCTGATGTATAAATAACATACGCAAGAGAAGAAAGAGGGTAATCAATGCTTAAGTTTTCTTCGCTTTCATCTATTTCTAGTTGATCTAAACATAAAATCGTTCCTTTAAAATTTAAAAATTTATCACGATCTGTTGTAAGTGTAATCACTACCTCTACACTTGCATCCTCTAGCATATAGTTAAGGCGATCCTTTGGATAGGTCAACTCTAAAGGAAGATAGGCGCCTCCTGCCTTCATAGTAGAATAAATAGCGATAACCAATTCAATAGAGCGTTCTAAAGCAATGCCCACAATAACATCTGAAGATATATTTAATTTTCTAAGATAACGAGCTAAACGATTAGATTGTTTATTTAATTCTGCGTATGAGATTATTTTTTCTTCAAAGATGAGAGCTGGATGTTCTGGACTTTGACCAGCTCTTTTTTCAAAGAGCTGATGTAAACAAAATGGAGCAGTAAACAAACATTCTGTTTTATTCCACTCATGGATAATTTTGTCATACTCTTGTTCTGCAACAATATCTAGAAGACTTACTTGTTGATCTAAATTTGCCACAATACTTTCTAGCAGCTTAATAAAATTTTGGGACATTCTTTGAATAGTACTTTTATCAAATAAATCTACTGCATATTCAAACTCTAGCTTTAGTTCATTCAGGGTTTCTTCAGCTGTTAACACAAGATCGAATTTTGCAGCACGGTGGTTTACAGGAAGCTCTTCAACTTCTAATCCATTCAATATGAGTTCAGTCAAGTTGCTATTTCTATAGACAAACATAACTTGAAAAAGAGGATGGCGACTTAAATCTCTTGGAATCTTCAAATAATCTACTAAATATTCAAAAGGAACATCTTGGTTCTCATAAATTTTTGTTGTTTTATCTCTGATTTGGCTTAAAATTTCTTTGAAGTTACTTTCTGAGTGGAAAGTTGTTCTAAGCACAACAGTATTGGCAAAATATCCCAAGAGGTTTTCTACTCCAGGATAATGTCTATTGGCTACAGGAAAACCAGTTATAATGTCTATTTGACCAGAGTAACGATGTAAAAATGTTTGAAAGGCTCCCAATAAAACCATAAATAGAGTCACTTTTTGTGATTCCGCCGTCTTTTTCAAAAGATCAGTAAGCTTGGAAGGAATAATATAAGAAAAAATAGCCCCTTGATGGGTGGGCCTCTGTGGGCGCTGTTTATCTGTGGGAAGTTGCAATAAATCGGTACAATTTTCTAGCTCATTTTTCCAGAATTTTAATTGTTTTTCTAAAATACTATCCTTTAGCCAATTGCGTTGCCAACAAGTAAAATCTACATACTCAATAGTATCAGAAGCCGTTTGTGTCTTTGGAAGTTCACTTAAAGAGTTATAGAGATAACTTATTTCTCGTAATAAAACTCGAATAGACCACTCATCTGTGATGATATGATGAATAGTAAGCAAAAAAATATGCTCGTTTTCTTCAATTTTTAGTAATCTTCCTCTTATCAAAGGACCTTTTGATAAATCAAAAGGTGTTATGGCTTCTTCTTCCATATGATCTGTCACTAGAGAGTTTTCTTTTAAAAGATCATAAACAGGAAGATCGAAAAAGCTTGTTTCTAAGACAGTCTGTTTTGCTATCCCCATTTCAGAGATAAATACAGTCCTAAGAATCTCATGATGCTTGATCAGATTTGTTAATCCTATTTTTAATTTATCAAGGACAAGAAACCCTTTTAGCCTAAATGCCAAGGGAATCATATAAACCAATTTGTTATCTAACAGTTGATCTAAAAACCATAAACGCTGCTGTGTAAATGAAAGAGGATAATACTTACTATGGGGTTCTTTTGTTATTGGGGGATAGACAAATTGAGAGGTTTTTTCACTTTCTTTAGCTATCTGAGTTGCTAGAGCTTCAAGAATTGGATACTCGAAGATTTTTTTAATTGGAAAATCTAGACTAAAAACTTTTCTAATACGAGAAAGTACTTGCACGCCTGAGAGGGAATGGCCTCCAAGGAGGAAAAAATGGTCCTGGATCCCTATATTTCCTATTTTCAATACTTCAGACCAAATAGTAGCCAATTTTTCTTCTACGTCCGTGCGAGGAGGTATATAACGTTTGGAAATGCTTTGTCCGTTCTGTGGGATGGGTAAAGACTTATAATCAATTTTACCATTTACTGAGAGAGGAAATTTTTCTAAAACTAAGAAAAAAGAAGGGATAAAATAGTCAGGAAGCTTGTCCTTTAAAAAAAGTTGTAAGTCTTGAGAAAGTCGCTCTTCTGGGGGTTTGGGAATGGAGCTACCTCTTTCTTGCAATTGTGCTTGACTAACAGGTCCGCCTGTTAGGACATGGAGCACATGTTGAGAACCTAAAATTTCCCTATATTGAGCAGTACAGTTGTTGTCTAGTGTTCCAATTGGGCAAAAACCAATTAGCTCATCTATTCCTTTCTCCATAATATGCTGCGCAAACATTCCAATTTGCACTCTTCTGGCGTAATTCTTAGCGTCACTTAAAAAAAATAGGGTGAATGAAGCTTCCATTAGGATAGAGTAATAGTCAGTAACTGCCAATTGCGGGTTGAAGGAGATTGTATCTTTTATCAGAATTAATTTTTTTGCCTTTGTCTCAAATTGATACCATCCCTCTGTGAGATCAATTAAGGCCTCTGGCTTAATATACACACAAACTTCAACCTCAGGAGCTAAGGGGCATTCTTGTTTTACATTAACATAGCTTGCTCCCAAAATAGTGATTGGCTCATTGCCATCCATATGTTTCATCATCAGCTGAAAATCCTGAGAAACTGCTGACTTGTTTAATAGGTGGACAATATAGCCTATTTCAAGTTCACAAAATTCTCTCCAAAGGTCTCCATACATAGGTTTAATAAGTGATGTTCTTCCTACTAAATATAAAGTAAAATGATCATTAGGATCATCAAGGGGTAATAATTCATCATCAACCAGACATAATCTTCTTTCAGTTTGATTGAAAAAATACACTCCTGCATCTATTCCTGAAATGCTATTTACTTTTATATAAACTTGGACGGGATAAAGAGCACCTGCAGAAGGGTATGTGTATTTTGGAATAGGGGACTCTGGAAACCTATAAGCGGTTAAGGGCATTAAAAAACTATCAAATTTTGAGAGAGGAATTGCATCTTCTCTAGCTTTTCCCATAATTCCAGAAGATTTCAAACTTTTACATAATATATTAATCAAAATTGAAGAGTTTATCTTGTTCCCGTCATAGCAACGATAACTTTTACGACGGAAAAGCTTTGAGTAATCGTTCTTTGGAATGTCAAACTGAATGTTTTTATGTTCTTTTAAAACTCTTCTTGTATTTGCAAGACTCAGCTTAAAATTTATCCTGTCTACAGGATCTTGAATTTCAGCACTTTGAATTTCAGGCGCCTGATTGTTACTTAGGGCCAAATAAGCAATCAATTGCTTTTCTTTATCTTTCTCTCCAAGTGTTGTAATAAGAGCATGGGAAATGTCTTTGTGAGATTCTAATGTTTTCTGTATCTCGCCAAGTTCAATTCTATACCCATTGACTTTTACTTGACTATCGCTACGACCAAGAAATTCAATTACACCGTTAGGATAATATCTTCCCAAATCTCCTGTTTTATAGAGTTGCTTTTTCCAGCTAGCATGAAAGATAAATTGCGCATCACTCCTTTTCTTATCCATCCAATAACCTTTTGCAAGGCCAATACCACCAATATAAATATCTCCTTGCACTCCGTCTGGACAAGATTGCAAATACTCATTTAATACGTGCATTTCCTGATTGCGTAAAGGTAGGCCATAAGGAATACTTTTCCATTCGGGAAGCACGTTGTTGATAGGATAAATAATAGACCAAATAGAGGCCTCTGTAGCGCCACCTAAGCTGATAACGTCAGGCTGGTGAAAAAACTCTTTAATGGAATGTGGTAGGTCCAGAGGTATCCAATCACCACTGAGTAAGACCAGTCGTAAAGCGGTATTAGTTGACATGCCTTCTTCTCTATCTTTTAGATATTCTACAAGCATGCTCATAAACATAGGAACGCTATTCCAGATAGTCACTTTATATAGCTGCAGCAATTCTAACCAACAAACAGGTTCTTTAATATCTTCAGAACGAGGTATGACAATAGTGCCTCCACAAGCTAATAAGCC
The DNA here is from genome assembly GCA_031292375.1 of Chlamydiales bacterium. Taxonomy (NCBI): domain Bacteria; kingdom Pseudomonadati; phylum Chlamydiota; class Chlamydiia; order Chlamydiales; species Chlamydiales bacterium. The sequence goes on along the minus strand of JARLHF010000001.1, from coordinate 45,589 downwards.
AAAGATATCATAGACGGATAAGTCAAAGTTTAAATTAGAAATTGCTAAAACTCGATCATGATGATTTACTTTGAATCGCTCGTTCATATCGAGAATTGTATTTACAGCTCCTCTATGATTAATCATCACTCCTTTTGGAATTCCAGTAGAACCAGAGGTGAAAATGACATAAGCAAGGTCATCAAGAACTTGAACAGGTTTTAAATACGCACAGCTTTCCTGCTTCCATACATCCGCTTGAAGTCCATCTAATGTAATTAAAAGCTTGTTCTCCAGTTTTTGTGTAGATAGCTTCTTAAGATACTTATTCTGTGTCAGAATAAAATCTACTTCTCCCAATTTAAGTAATTCAACGATTCTCTCTTCTGGAAGATCGGCACTAATCGGTAAATATGCCGCGCCTGCATTAAGGATCCCAAGGCACGCTATAACCTGCTCTAGACATTTATCCATGACGATAGCAACCAAACGATTAGGCGTGGCTCCTTTATGACGTAAATAGCTGCCTAGTTGATTAGATGTTATTTGCAACTCTTTATAAGAAAGAAAGTTTCCTTCATAAATGACTGCAGTCTGATTAGGCATTTCTTTTGCCTTACAATGGAATAATTCTTGTAAAAGGAGCTGTTTGACTTCCCAGTGTGTTGCATTAGTATCATTACGACAAGCTTCTTGTTTTATGGGAAGCAGATCAAAACAAGTTTGATCCCAAGCCTCTTTTGAATGTACTAATCTATCCAATAATCTGAAGTAGGCTTGGTGCATATCTTCAATTAAGTTGTCTGGAAATAATCCTTTAACATAATCCCATTCTACGACAAGTTCTCCTGATTGGCTATATGCTTTGTAATCTAACCACACTTGAGGTGTTTGTGTAATACTGTACACCTGATTTGTAGTAAAATTTGTTTTATTTTCTTGAGATTCTTCCGCCAATAAAGAGGTGAAAACAACAGGTATTAGTGAAGCATCCCAAGAGCTTTGGGTTTGTCGACTTAATTCACGTAGTACTTCTATTCCACTAAACAAGCGATGGTCAATATCTGAAAATAAGCGTGCTTGTAGCTTTTGAGTTCTTTCTACAAAAGTGGTTTTCTCTCTATTATCAATTTCACATAACGTTAGAGAGGTAAAATCTCCCATGATTTCATTGATTTGGGGATGAAATGGCAAACGATTAAATAGTGTAAGGGTGATGGTAAAACGTGAACTATTACTCCAAAATTGTAAAATTTCACCAAAAAGCGCTAACAAAAAAGATGTTGGAGTCAAACCCCTCGCTTTGATCTGCTCCTTAAGGGGTCCCCAGAGATGCTTTTCTAGCTTCTTTGTACATCGATCAAAAACAGGTTTTTCTATTTCTTTTGGATGTTTAAAAAGAGGAAGAGAAGGCCCAATTGGAAAATCGGAAAGTCGAGATAGCCAGTAGTTCTTATCTCTATTATATAGGCTACGTTGTTTTAATTGAATTTCTGTTAAAACATAGTCTCTGAAAGAAACTCCTAAAGGCGCTAAAGCCATCTCTGGCTCAAAGTATAGTTTTGCCCACTCGGAAAGCAAGATATTGAAACTCCAACCATCGACAATAAGACCATCTATGCTAAAGTGTAAACGGTAGCTGTTTTTCTTTTTCGTAACACATACCTCAAAAAGAGGCCAGATTTCTGTTGGTAGTACCTGATGGGATAAACGCTCTCTTAATTTGTCAAGATGGGTTTCTGTAGCCTTTTCTGTTTCTTTAGAAAAGTCAAAACATTGGATAGTATAGTGAGAAACTTCCGGAAGAATTTTTTGCATTCCATCCCCAGGAAAAATAAGCCTTAAAGCCTCATGTCGACGAATTAATTGATTCCAGCTATTTTCTAGTAGATTTAAATCCAAATGATCACACTCATATTCACTATATCCGTGAACCGCAATTTGGCTTAAAGAAAAAACTTCATTTCTTCCAATCCAGTATGCTTGTTGAATATCTGTCAAAGGAAATTCTAAAAATCGATCAGAAGGATTGGAGATTACTTTTGGATACGCCTCAACAGACGCAACAGTAGTCGAAGCTTTTGAATCAGTTATGAATTGTACAAATTTTTCTAAAATCGGATGCTCATAAAGGCTTTTTAGAGGGATTTCTATTTTAAAAGTATTCTGCAATGAAACAATTACCTGGACAGCCAGTAACGAGTGGCCTCCCAATTCGAAAAAGCTATCTAGCAATCCTATGCGCTCAACTTTTAAGTGCCAAGACCATATTTCCGCAATTGATTGTTCATCTGCAGTTCTAGGTGCTTTATAATTAAGGTTGCCTGACCTACTTACAATGGGTTCAGGAAGAGCATTGCGATCTATTTTCCCATTTATTGTTAAAGGAAATTTATCCAAAATAAAAAAAGCAGAAGGGATCATATATACAGGAAGGTAGGTATTTAAGTGACTTCTAAGAGAATCTTCAACTAAAGAATCATGATCAGCTTCTAAGACTAAATAGGCAATAAGCCTCTTACCATTGTCTGTTAAAGAAACTACTGCCTGTTGAATGCCTTTATAGCCGCATAAAGTTCTTTCAATCTCTTCTAGTTCAATCCGATAACCTCTAAACTTTATTTGTTGATCAGATCTTCCAACAAACTGAATCTCCCCATGGGGCAGCCAACAACCCAGATCTGCTGTTTTATATAAACGACCAAAAAGAGAAGAGTTAATAAATTTTTCATGAGTTAGCTCTGGATTGTTCACATATCCTCTTGCAACACCTTCTCCACCTATATAAATTTCCCCCCTAACTCCGATAGGAAGTATTTGAAGATGATGATCAAGAACATACATTTTAGCCCTTTCAATAGGCTTTCCTATAGAAATAGGTGCACTAGAGAATATATTTGGATCATATACTTTTGAATAGGAAGATACAATTGTACATTCTGTAGGGCCATATTCATTAAATAAAACAGCCTGTGGAAAATACTTTTGATGTAGTAAGACAATAGAATCTGTAAGAGCTTCACCTCCAACGCATACGTATTCTAGGGTGGGACAACTAAGCTTTTTATTTTGTTCTAAGATCAGAGAATAAAGAGACACAGGAGGACCAAAATGATTAATCTTGTGTCGATTCAAAAGCTGTACAATACTATCTGAATCTGTATTAGAGACTTTAGCAGAAAAATAAAGCGTACCACCCGAAATAAGGGGCAACAAAATGTTAGCAATAGAGATATCAAAACTAATTGAGCCTACCCACAAAAATTTTAAATGTTTGAGGGGATATTGTAATGCTTTTGCCTTCAGTACAAAGGCCAATTGTTTGTGTTCAACTTCTACCCCTTTAGGAAAGCCTGTAGACCCTGAAGTATAAATAATATAAGCACGGTTAGATAAGTATAGTTGCTTAAAGGGTTTATCTTGTTTTTCATGCTTTGGAGCAAGTGCCTCTTCGATGAAGCAAAGAGGGGTCTTGACTCTCATCAACTTGGCTTCTAAGGATTTTTGTGTTAAAACTAATATAGGTTTAGCATCATTTAAAATGTAATGAAGGCGCTCTTCAGGTTGGCTAGGCTCTAATGGCACAAAAGCTCCTCCAGATTTCATCACTGCTAACATAGCAATAACAAGCGCTAAAGATTTTTCTAGGCATAGGACTACATTAACTTCTGGCCCAACTCCCATTAGACATAAATGTTTTGATATTATTTCGGCTCGATTATTTAATTCTTCATAAGAGAGAAAGGATTCATCACAGGCTATTGCAAGGGCCTTAGGATTCTTTAATGCATATCGCTCAATTAATTTATGAGTACACATAGAAAAACAATCAGAACTATTGTTTTCACTCCATGTTAAGATTTGCTTTTTCTCTACTTGAGAAAGCAAAGGCAAAGATATAATCGGAGTATTGGTATTCATTGCCTCTAAAAGCGATAAAAGATGCTCAGTACTTCGTAATAGAAAAGCTAAGTTTTGAGAGGAAATAATTCTACATTGATTTCCTGGGTTCGAAATGAGAATCTGAAGGCTATATTTATTAGAAACGACACCTTGAGCTATATCATCTACGTATTGAATTCCAATAAATGAAGTTTGTTGAGAAGAATTGGATAATTCAGGATATCTTAGGGGGAGGTCCTTTAAGTAAGCTTTCTTGTTTTTTAATATTTGCAAGGCATTGCATATTTTTTCCTGAGCACTAAGAAAGGTGTCTTCAGCAACAAACGAAACATTTAAAGGAAGATCAGTAATAAACAAGTCACTAAACCTGTTTAAATCATTTCCAACAGGTATATTTTGGTAGTTTACCGTAAAATTACTTTGCTGAGATATTCTATAGAAATAAATCAATATAGCTGCCAATAAGCTTTCTTTTGATAGCGAGGTTGGCAAATTTAAAGTCGTATCAAAGGGTATGTCTAGAGAAGATGAATACTGTCCTAAGTTTAAGTAAGTAGTTTTTTGTAATTCTTTAACCCAAAAATTCTCATAGAAAGAGAGCTCATAACAGAACTCTTCTAACTTTTGAGAATTATCCAGAGAAGCTAAACACTCCCCAGGCATAGTCAATATTTTTTGAGAGTCGTTTTCCTGAACTGTTAGGAGAATATCAGAAGTGTTAGTCGCGACTTCTATCTGAGTCCCTGTAATTTTTATTATTGTTCCAGGCGGGTGCTCTGAAGAATGATCAAGAATTTCCATCTTGCTTGGAAAAAGAATATACTCTTTTATCAATAATTTTGGGCTACAAAGTTTATTGGGGTAGTTTCCAAAATCAAGAGCCTTAAAAAGAGTCTCTATTTCCCTTGCATTTTGATCCCATGAAATGATTCCTGCATGCTTTGGTTTTTTATGAGAACCAAAATAAGAACGACCGCTTAAATCTTGTTTTTTGAATACGCAGCTACCTTCTTCTAGCTCAACTACCAACTCTTTAAATGATTGCAAAGCATGCTGGTAGCATTTTATATTCAAACTGAGAGCAGTTTCTCCATTATCGATTGGGAAAATTACTTGCTTTACAATACCACCTGCATCTATCTGTTCTGTAATGATATGCCAAGTAATCCCGTGTTTCTTTTCATTATTTAAAATAGCCCATGATGTTGCATGAACTCCTGCATAAGCAGGAAGTGGTGAGTCGTGATAATTAATTGCTAATCTTTTAGCTGACTGAATAATCTTTTTGGGGATAAGCTTTGGATTTACGATACTAAGAAGGTAATCAAATTCTGTTAAAGAGGTAAAACTATCAAATAGGGGGATTTTGCGCTCTTGTGCCCATGCTTGGAGCCAGGGGTCATCAGAAATAAGACCTGAAATACAATGCTTTCTATCTAATAAGTGCTCTATACATTGAGCTGTTAAGGAAGTTTCGCCTAAAATAAAAAAAGTTTGCGCTTCACACATATTCACTATTTGTAAGTTGTTGATATTTAATAGGACCGAGCTCACCCTTTAAGGCGATGTATCCTACGTAATTTGAAGGGATTTCAAGAGAAGATAAAGACCACATATCTACAGGGGACGTTGCAAAACTAATAAGGCGTGAAACTTGATGATTAGAGAATTCAATATGAATATCTGATAGAGGAAATCTCAGACCTATGCCAATGGCTTTTACTAAAGCTTCTTTTTGGCTCCAATATTGATAAAATAAATCTCTCTTCTGATAAGAAAAAAGCTTCTCAAAAAGTTTGTACTCTTCAGAATGCAGAACAAGCTTTGCTAAATCTTCTTCTGGGGGCTTCTCTGAAATATATTCAATATCAATGCCTATGCAAGGTTTAGAGCTTATTGCATAATAAACTAAGTTTTGAGAATATGACAGGCTGAAGAAAATTTTTGATTCATAACAACCCAAGTATGGCTTACCATTTTGATCTGTTCTAATAATAATATTTTTAGGAGAAATGGACGTATAAAAACTTAAAATAATACGAAGGATAGCTCTTCTAATTACAAAACGAGTAGAATGTTCTAAGAAGATATAGTCATTTGCCCGTAGGGTTTCTTCAGCAGATAAAATATGAACGTAGCTATTAAAAGAAGAAAGGTGCGCCTCAATATCTATCATCCAAACGTGTACTTCCTTCTCGCTTAAGTTAGAAAAAATGCTCTTTTTAACGGCCATGGACATAGTCACTAAAAGTATTTCTTTTGAAGCATAGCAACGGCATATTGATCAAACCATTGCTGGGCATTTTTCTGGTCATTGAAATGATCGCGGTAAATAAGCCCTAAGTAATACATGCCTTCTGCATACCCTAGATTGGCTACTTTCTGAAACCACTCTATCGCCGTTGGATAATCATGAAGGTCATCTTTATAAATAATGCCTAAGAAAAACAAAGCTTCGAGATTTCCTTTCTCTGCTGCCTTTTTATACCAGCTTGCTGCTGTTTCAAACTCTCCAAGATCAACTGCGTAGAGAAACCCTAAGTAAAATAAAGAATCTTTATGACCAAGATCTGCTGCTTTAGTAAACCAAATAGCCGCTTGTTTAATATCTTTAAGCTCGTTTTTTAATAAGAGACCTATTGAAAACATGGCATCTACACATCCAAATTCTGCAACAGACAGGAATTTCTCAAGAGATTGTGAATAGGCTTGCTCTACATCCCTAAGGATAATCCCTTGCTGGTATTCTTTAAGAAGAGGGTCTGGCAACTCATTTATCTTTGGCCCTTGCTCTTCATATGCCTGGCAGTGCGGATCCAAAAGATAAGTAAGCCTAATTGATTTATTCATAATGTCCATTGTCAATTCCCCCTAAATATTATTAAATAAACTGAAGAACCTTCAGTGCTCCCTGAGCAGGCGTGTCTACCCCTGTATCAATTTCTATGTCAAAGTAACCTCTGGATGTTAATTGCACTTCTTCTTGCAGATCCTCTTTTAGCCCTAGCTTACTGTATAATATCCCTAATTCAAAATTGCGTCTTCCCTGCAAATCTTCTTCTCCAGTTCCTGGAGTAGGTCTAAATCGACACTCTTCTTTCAAATGCTTATCATAAATTTGAGTTACAGTTGTTTTATTGACACTATGCATGTACGCTTCTTGCCCGCTTCTTCGAGGCCTAAGAAAATCTGTAAATTGAAGGAAAGGATAAGTTCCAAATCTTGCATCGTGCTCCTGGTCTATTTCTAAGGCCTGTCTATTTCTTCTTTCTTTATGCTCTGCTAGTTTTACAAAGGAACAGTGAACAAGAGTAATTAATAAAGGGCAATGAAACATCCTGCTTACTTTATAACCAAAAAAATCATTACATTCGACAGCGTCAATGACAACATTCTTTTCATTTGCTGATAAATGCAGAGCTCTTTCGAACAAATTATCTTGTGCTGCATCCCTGTGAGTTGCACTAAAGAATAATTCTTCTATTATTGAAACATAAGAAGCTGCTGCTAGTGCATTTTTGCGCTCTTCTACTGTGCTTAATGGTTTATATTTAACCTCGTGTCCTTTAACAAAAGTTGAGATGTCATCATCATCAATACACCTGGAAATAGTCAAATAGCGGTCAAAAAAATATTTCTTAAAAGATCCAATATTTGAAATGATTTTAAGATAATGCCTATCCATTGCAGCATCAATGCCATCAACAACTATATCTGAATGGATTGCTAGTACTTCTTTGCAAATCGATGTTTTACCCGCATTTGACGTTCCATACAAAAAAATAATTTTTCCTGTTCCATATTGTTGGAGCCGGGTCGAAGAGACCATAAAAATTTTAAAAGCAGTTTCAGAAGGGTCTTGATCTTTTTCAGGCTTAACTACAAGTGGCTGCTTTTCATCTCTTCTAAAATCATGTAACACCAACGCTGTTAAAGTCATATCTATGCCTCCAGATGATTTGAGGTGGCATAAAACTTAAAATAACAAATTCATTTATTTTTAAGTTTTATGCAATCACTCACGACAAGAATGGTACAGTGTGCTTAAAATCAAAATTCTTATCTACAAAAAAAGCTGTATAGAATAATCTGCTGCGAAATACATTTACAACATAACATGTACTCTAGAGGAATATGTCCACAAGTTCTTTGATACCACAAAAATCCATCTGTTTTATCGAATATCAAAAAACATTCTTACTCTTACATGAACACTCCGATACTTCAGAATCTTGGAGAATTCCAGGAGGACGTGTTTTAGAACTTGAAGATTACTTTCAGGCTATTATAAGACTCGTTCGTAAGCAAACAACTATAGACTTTGAGGAGATTAATTTTACATATTGTTGCAAGATACCATCTACGGATCAAAGAGATCCTATTTTGCACGTCTTTCATAGTGTCATGCAAAACAATCCTATTGAAGGCCTCTCTGGAGCGGAAACGCAAATAGAGTGGGTAGGCCATGATTATATGGAACACACACTTTCTTCGATAAGATATAAAGAAGCTTTTCAATCAGCTTGTTCTAAAGAGGATCCAAGCAATTTAAAAAAATCTTCTTTAGAATCTAGATTAGTTATTAATCTTTTAGGCACAGTTGGAGTTGGAAAAGGCACTCAAGGAAAGTTACTTTCAGAACAATATAATATACCTACTTTATCGATGGGAGATCTTTATCGTAATGAATGTAGGGCCAATACGCCTATTGGAGAGGTAATTTTGTATCATGATCAGATTTCTAGCCCAACGCGATTTGCTGACGAGATTCCTTATGGACTTTTACTGAAGAAAATGGCGGATCCTGATTGTAAAAAAGGATTTATTTTGGATGGATTTCCAAGGTCAGAAACGCAATCTACGGTATATAATGATGGCCTTTTAAGACCGGATGATATTCATATCCCCATATACCTTTCCGTTGATGAATCTGATATTCTGGATCGCCTAAAACATCGTTATATTTGCTCTAACTGTGAAATACAAATTAGAAGAGAAGATTCATTAACTAAAGAAGGATGTTGTCCGCATTGCGAAGGTATGCTTATAAAAAGGAAAGAAGATATTTCCTCTAGAGAACTTATGCAGCGATTGCAGTTTTTTAAAGAACATATTCCTCAAATTTTATCAATTATGACTAAGCGAAATCGCGTTATAGTTATTCATGCAAAATCCTCTTCGACCCCTCAAGAAATCTTTCAAAGGATTTTGCAGGTGGTAGAAACGTTAAGAATCGCTTAAAAACGAGTCAATTTTTTTTATTAATTGAGCTTGGTATTTTAACTTAGATTCTTCTACATCAGTATTAATAAAGTCCTTTAAAATTTCTTCAATAATCCGCAAGGACCAATAGGCAAAAAAATAATCTTTAGCTTCGGGTGTAGTAATATCAACAGGTGCATGATCCATATATTCTTTTACATATATATCTTGTATTTCGCGAATTTGTTCGTTAGATAAATTCCCTCTTTGCTTTCCAGCAACTCTAAACATAATCAGAGCCTCTTCTACTTCGTTGATAGCAAACCCACTAGGGGTCTCTTGTGGGGAAATAGATCGTTTAAATAAACTTAAGTCAATATAAGTCACGCAATGATTGTCTAAATCGACAATCCAATTGCTATGATTTGGATCTCCATGTGTGAAGCTAAGTAAACCTGGATTAGCAACAAACGATAGATGCTTCTGTAACCAACGAGTCTTTAATTTCGCTGCAATATCGGGGGGAAGAAAAGAAGTTTGTATATTGCTTAATCTATCAGTAACCCTTACTATGACCTCTTCATAAACAGCTATTTGTTGAGCCGATATTTCAGTAGCCAGTGATCTTTGAGCCAGGTGTAACTCAAGATTGGCTTGTGCGCACAAACGTATTGCCTCAGGAGAGGCTTGCATCATCTCTGCAAGAGATTTGCCTAAGACAAAGCTCATACCAATGAAGGCAAAATTTTCTTTTTGATGTGAAAAAAATAACTCAGGAATCCGTATCAAGTGCAAATTTAACTTTTTGAGAGTTGCATAACCTAAAAGTTCACTCTCATAATTACCCTTATAATCATTTCCCAGAAAAACTTTAACAACTAAGCATATTTGTTCATCTTTATCTTTGACAAAACAGACTTTATCATTGGAAAGACCACTAATACCAATATCATTTCCTATATGAAACGAAAGGGGATATTTTTCTATGGGTACACTATTTTTAAGAACAATTTCATTTTCTACTATTTTTTTAACATCTTGAATGATGGTTCTAAATGAATATTCGTTCTCACTTGATACAAAGAAGTTTTGGCTCAGAATTTGATCAAAAACTAGGGCAGGCAGGCCAAGGCTTGCAGTTTGAAAATTTCTTTCAAAAAGCAATGCACGTAATTCGGAAGATGAATGGTATCGCTCAGTAAAGTGCTCAACACTAGTAGTTTCTGCTGGTAAATTATTCCAACTCGATACAGGTCTTACAATAGGATAATCCCTTTTTGGGATGATAAAGTATGCTAATTTTGTTGATAATCCAATTGGCCATATGGGTTTATCTAAAGTCTTTGAGCTTATTATGTGATAAATTTTGATGATTGTAGAATCAGATAGCAAATCAATCAAAGCTGCTTCATAGGTTTTTTTTGATATAACCACGTTTTGCATATCTTTGAACATGGTTTTCAAAAGTTTTTTACGAATTTTATTATTGCTTCGAAAAGGTTTGGACGAATTTAGGTCCTTGTAAACGATAGTTACAGAAGCCATGCAAGTTTTTAATACATAGTTAACAGCTTCTAAATGCCCGTTGTGCGGTGGATCAAATGATCCTCGATAAATTCCGACTGCATTGGCCATAATTTCTCTACTACATTTGAACTCTACAGTGCAATTGGGGCGCGAAGGTCTTCCTGTTGCCATTTGGAAAATCTGGGTTGTGTAGCATTTTTAAGCACCACACTTTTGTAGCTTTAAAGTGCCAACATTTAGTTATGTTGGCACTTTAAGCAAGGTTTATAGAGTAGGTGCAAGGAATGCAGTCCAACAAGCACTGATGCAAGGGCCTATTCCTGCTGGAAGTAATGTGCCAGCACTGGTAACTCCTACAATTGTTCCGCAAGCTGCCACACAGATGGCATATGCAGCAGGTCCTGCATCTGCTCCGGAGATTTGACTTGCTAGTAATAGAAGGGGAGCTGCCACTGTGGCAACCTTGAGCGCTGCTCTAGTAATAGCGCCAAAAGAAAATCTTCCGTTCCTTCGAACTCCTGCAGGTACATCCGTATTTTCCCTTTGATGGGCTTGACGGCTTTCTGGAATATTATGTACAGTTATTGACATGACTAAACTCCTTATATTGAAGTTGGTTTTGGATACTAAAACTTAAATTCTTGCTTATGGGGTAGGTAAGGCCGTTGCAGCAGCAGCTGTTTCGGGAGCAACGGCTATAACTGCTGCTCCCACGGCCTGCCCACCTGGAATAAGAGTCAGTGCGCCACCAACAACAACCATAACACCAAACGTAAGCGCGCCAAGAATAGGACCAGCACCTAAGACTCTTGCTCTAAATTCAATGCCATGATCGTTTCCTATTGGTTTATACACAAACAAGTTCAAGAATTGTTTTTTGACTGCGCCAAAGCCCCGAGGCTCAACGATCATAATCAACTCAATATTAGCAATATGGAGTTGATTATGATCGTTGAACCGCGAAAGCTTTCGCGTTGTCAAAAACCAATTCTTGAACTTGTTTGTGTATAACACATAGTTGGCCTTTGGACAGCAGCGCTGATAATGCTGGCTCTGAAATATTTTTTAGTTCTTTTGAGAGATCGCATTTTTGAATTGCGCGCTTCCCATCTGTTGTTTCTATGAAAAACTCCTCGTTCTCATAAAAAACAGAAAGTGATCCTAAATTGTTAGGAACAAAACAATCTTCAATACGCATAAAAGCCTCCAAATTATCTTCTTTAAAAAGTACCCAAAATTTCATCTTGAAAATTTAAAAGTAACCGATGATGTGTTAATATATTGTTAAGGTAGCATTTTGGCAATATAAATATTCATGTTGGCATGATACGCATGATTTTCAAAACGTAAGGCTTGTAAAATTAAAGTGTTAATCGATATCATCCCTCGTTTTTTATAGCAAAGTAAGGAGAATGTTATGTTATTGCGTTTGATGATTTGTCTAATGGTGTTGGGAGTAGGCGTTGTAGGGGCATTTGATTCTACAATTCCAGTGGTTGATTTAAATGATTACTATCATCCAGAAAAGAAACAAAAATTTGTTGAGGATGTAGCTAAAGCACTGCATGAGATAGGATTTTTTGCTGTTATAAATACAGGTGTTGATCAGGATGCATTGCAAGCTGCATATAGAGCATCTGAAGAATTTTTTTCTACTCCTCTTGAATACAAAAATGAGATTTATGCTCCAGAATTAAATGGACAGAGAGGATATGTTCCAGGAGAGACGGCGCAAGGGTTTGCAACAAAAGATTTTAAGGAGTTAGTACATATTGGAAGAGCAAAAAACCTATGGCCTCAGTGGATGGATTTGCAAAGCCCTATGACTCATCTTATGGATGTGTTAGATCAGTATGCACAGATTCTAGAAGGTGTTTTTTCATTAGCTATAGGAGAAAATGAAGATTTTCTTCCTGAGATGTCAAAGGGCGGTGAATGTCTTTTACGTACCCTACATTATCCTCAAAACCCTGACTCTGGAAGATTGTGGGCAGCAAGACATACTGATATCGATCTGTTTACTATACTTCCTGCCGCAACAGAAGAGGGGTTACAAGTCTTTCATGATGGAGAGTGGATCAGTGTAAAAGTACCTGCGAATGCATTTATCGTAAATGGCGGTGACATGCTTCAAAATTTGACCAATGGATATTTTAAGAGTGCTATTCATCAAGTGGTTGCAAAGCCAAATGTAGAGCGTTATTCAATCGTTTACTTTATTCATCCACGAGATGAAGACTCTTTAAGTCCAACAGAAAAGTCAATTGCTCTTACTGGTGGTGTACAACATTACCCAGAAGCTACTAGAGTAGAACTTTTGGCTTGTCGTTTAAGAGAATTGGGAGTTGCAAGCCCTAGCCTTTTAGAGTTTGAAAGGAATTCGCAGATTATGCAGCGCATTCAAATTCTTGTAGAAAGCGGACAGGCAGCTCTTCCCGTACAAAAAACCTATGACATCTGGTTAAAGAGCCAATGACTTTCGGTATACACACAGACCAATTTAAGAATTGGTCTGTGTGTAGAATAGAGACATTCGTGCCGCCTCTTTGGCATGTAAAATGGTTGTATCATACACTGGAATGGTTACATCTTCTGCTGAAATGAGCATTCCAAGCTCTGTACACCCGAGTAAAACAGCTTCTGCTCCATCGTCTTTAAGAGCTTCTATGATACGAATTAGCTCATCTTTAGATTCAGAAAATACCTTTCCTTGACAAAGTTCATCGTAAATAATGTGGTCTATATATGTGATGAATTTATGTTGATCTTATTTGCATATTCGTTTATACATATATATGTATGTAATGCTTATAACTAAGGAGAGCAATATGGATTATTATCAACCACCAAAAATGGAATATGTGCAGTATGTTGCACAAAACCAGGGATTTAAAAACGTAGAAGAGGTAAAACAAGAAGTACGAGGTGCGTATGGAAGTGTAGCTGATGCTAATAATCAAAATAAAAGCTGTGGTAATTCACGTAGTTGCTGCGGAGTGTCTAATAAACCGGATGATAACTATTCACAAGAATTAGGTTATACGAAAGAAGAGCTGGAGAGTGCACCAGAAGGATCTAATATGGGACTTGGTTGTGGAAACCCGCAAGCAATAGCTGCTTTAAAACAAGGTGAAATCGTTTTAGACTTGGGTGCAGGTGGAGGTTTTGACGTTTTTTTAGCTGCACGTAAAGTAGGCCCTTATGGTAGAGTGTATGGTGTTGATATGACGCCCGAAATGCTAAGTAAGGCAAGAATTAATGCTACAAAAAGTGGCTATAAGAATGTAGAATTTCTTTTAGGAGAAATAGAACATTTACCGCTTCCAAACAATACTGTTGACGTAATCATTTCTAACTGCGTTGTGAATTTGTCAACTAATAAGACCCAAGTTTTTAATGAGTCTTTTCGTGTTTTGAAAGAAGGGGGAAGGATCGCAATTTCTGACATGGTTGCAAGCAAGCCTTTGCCGCAAGAAATGGTTAATAATAAAGAGCTTTATTGTAATTGTATTTCGGGTGCTATTACAATAGGCGAACTTAAAAAAATCTTGTCTAATGCGGGATTTGTAGATATTGTGATTGAACCACAAGAAAATAGTCGTATGTTTATCAAGGATTGGGTACCTGGTTCTGATGCAGAAAATTATGTTGTATCAGCAAAAATAAAAGCAATTAAACCAAAGAAAAATCATGATGACTCCTGATGAGTTATTTGCAATACTATCTGATGAGACACGGCTTAGATGCTTATTATTGCTTCAAAAAGAAAAAGAATTATGCGTTTGTGAGCTTAGTCAAGTGCTTGGGAGTATGCAACCAAAGATTTCTAGGCACTTGGCTCTTATGCGACAATCAGGTCTTATATCGGATGAGCGTAGAAGTCAATGGGTTTATTATCGGCTAAACAATAATTTGCAAGGATGGATACACAAAATCCTTGCAACTATTTTGAGAGAATTAAAAGATCATGAGCCTTATTGCTTTGACTTGGAAAAAATAAAAGAGCTTCGCACTAAGAATACTTGTTCATAATACTAATGCTTGAAATAATTTTGTGATTAAGGGTATAAGTTTGGCTTTGTTAGAGAAATAAGTTTTTAATCACCAGGGGTGCTTAAGGTTTGTAATTACCTTAGCTGAGAAATACCCTAAAACCTGATCTGGATAATACCAGCGGAGGAAGCGTGAAGATGAAAGTAGATCCACACAGTATCTGGTCGGACATCCAAAAAATCAAAAGTAATTCTCCTCTCGTTCATAATATAACCAATTATGTTGTCATGGAGCAAACAGCAAATAGCCTGCTTGCTCTTGGTGCCTCCCCCGTTATGGCTCATGCTCTAGAAGAAGTAGAGGATATGACTATGATTGCGAGTAGCCTTGTTTTAAACATAGGCACGCTAAGCTCTCCATGGGTGTCTAGTATGCTTTTAGCGATAAAAACAGCGAATCGAAAGGGTATTCCAGTGGTATTTGATCCTGTGGGTGCGGGTGCTACTCAGTACCGAACTAAAACAGCTAATACCATTATTGCTCACGGTATCATCACTGCAATTAGAGGTAATGCATCAGAAATTGTCTCTCTTTGTAATGTTCAAGGAATGACAAAGGGCGTTGATACCTCTCTAAATCCCATGGAACATGTACAGCAAGCAAAATTATTGGCATCTAGAAAAAGATGCATCGTTTGGATGAGTGGTAAAAGTGACATAATAACGGACGGTGAGTCATGCATATTTGTTCATAATGGCCATCCTTTAATGGAAAAAGTTACAGGAATGGGTTGCGGTGCTACCGCAATTGCAGGGGCTTTTTTAGCAATTAATCCAAATGCCTTTTTGGGGTTAGTTCATGCTGCAATTCTTATAAGTATTTCTGGGGAAATAGCAGCTAGAAGATCAAATGGACCAGGTTCATTTATTCCATTATTCATGGACACACTTTATTCAATATCACTTGCTGAAATAGAAGAATACATATGCGTGGAGTATTATGAATAGATATCCATTGGATTTATCACTTTATTTAGTTACCAATCGAGTAGGTCTTGAGTTGGAAGATTTTTTTAGAATTATCCATAAAGCTATTAAGGGTGGTGTAAAAATCGTTCAATTGAGAGAAAAGGGGATTTCAGCTCATGAATTTGTGGCTCTTGCAAAAAAACTACAACTTATTTTAAAGCCAATGAGTGTTCCATTAATCATTAATGACAATGTAGATGTGGCTCATGTGGTAGATGCAGATGGAGTTCATTTAGGTCAGTCTGATGTAAAGGTGTCTGAAGCAAGAAAAATTCTTGGTAAACGAGCAATTATTGGATTATCTGTAGAGAATATAACTCATGTCATAGAAGCTCAAAATGAGGATGTGAATTATCTTGCTGCAAGTCCTGTGTTTTTTACAAAGACAAAAAGTGATTGTAGTACTTATTGGAGACTAGACGATTTGAGATATGCATGTTCTATTTCTTTCCATCCAATGATTGCAATTGGTGGTATAAACAAGACAAATGTAGATGAAGTTTTGGAATGTGGTGTTGCAGGAGTAGCTGTAGTTTCTGCAATTTTTGATGCAAATTGCCCTGTAAATGCAGCTACTATGATGGGGAAAAAAATGGAGGCGTATGGGGCTTTATAAAGTACTTACAATTGCAGGTTTTGATGGAAGTGCGGGTGCTGGTATTCAAGCAGATCTTAAAACATTTTCAGCTTTGGGATGTTATGGAACAACTGTTTTGACAGCTATTCCAGTTCAAAATACTATTGGAGTTAGATCAGTTTATGATGTATCGCTTCAGTGTATAGAAGAACAAATTAAAGCCATTTTAGATGATATTTGTATAGATACTGTAAAAATAGGAATGTTGTATCGCAAGGACATTGTTGATAGTGTTGTGAATATTTTGTGTCAGTATGGTGTGAATTGCATTGTTCTTGATCCAGTTATGGTTGCAAAAAGTGGTGATGTGCTTTTACAACCAGATGCCATTGCTACTATGAAAGAGCGCCTTTTCCCGATTACAACGGTGTTGACCCCCAATTTGATGGAAGCTTCAAGGCTTTTAGGAAGAAAGATTCAAAATAAAGCCCAAATGGAAAAAGCAGCTTTGGATTTGATTGAGATGGGTCCTTTGGCAGTGCTTGTAAAGGGAGGGCATTTAGACGCTGATTGCTCAGATTGTTTATGTTTGAAAAATTCAAATAAGCAGATTCATTGGTTTTCAAGTAAAAGAATCTCGACACAAAATACACATGGGACAGGGTGTACGCTTTCAGCTGCGATAGCTGCATTTCTAGCAAAAGGTTTTTCTATTCATGAGTCCGTTCAGAGGGCTAAAGAATATCTTACACAAGCAATTAGTGCAGGTGCATCCTTGAGAATAGGTCAGGGAAATGGTCCTGTTCATCATTTTTGGAGCTTTTAATATGACGTTTTCTAGTGATCTTTGGCAGCAAACTTTTCCCATTTATCAAAGAATTATAAATCATCCCTTTAATAGGGAACTTGCTGAGGGAACATTAGAGAGATCGAGATTCCTTTTTTATATGGAGCAAGATGCTTACTATTTAAAGAGCTTTTCTAGGGCGCTTGCGCTCATTGCAGGTAGGGCAAGCTCTTCAGAAATGATTCATCAGTTTTTGAATTTTGCACTGGGAGCTCTCGTTGCAGAGCGTGAACTACATGCCAAATTTTTGGCTCCAAATTATACTTGCGATACGATTGAGCCTTCTGTGTTTTGTATGTCTTATACTCACTACCTTATTTCAACGGCGTCAACTGCTTCATTGGAAGAGGCTATTGCAGCAGTGCTACCCTGTTTTTGGATTTATAGGGAAGTAGGAAGGCATATAGCTGCATATGCTAAAGAAGAAAACCCTTACATGCTTTGGATAGAGACTTATTCTAGTCAGGAATTTTCAAGAGGAACTGATTTGGCCATATCCATACTAGATAAAACAGCAAGTAAGTGCTCTGTAAATACATTAGAGAGCATGAAAAATGCCTTTATGTATAGCTCTTTATTAGAATGGCATTTTTGGAATGATGCTTATAACAAGAGCACTTTTTTAGAAGCTCATCATTTGATTAAGTTTTAATTTTTGAACGGATGAGAACGCGTTTGCCTTCAAAGGCAAACCCAAGATACAAAATACGGCTTACACCGCGATCAAGAAGTTCTTGAGCGTACTGTTTGTCTTCTATTTGTTTTAAGGCAGCAAGAACAGCTTTTTCTAAGTCAATTTCTTCAAAACGACCAACCTTCTTGAATTCCATGATAATTCCTAAATCATTTGTATTTTTAGGGATGAGCATGACGTCATACCTACCAAGGCCACTTTCACGATTTGATTTAACTTCATATTGATCTTTGAGCCCAACTAACATACCCAAAATAAATGCATGATAAATTTTTTCAGATTCTTCAGCGGATACGTCAAAAACACTTGCGGATGAGATCATAAATTCTTTAAAAAGTTGAGAAAAAGTGTCAATATCACCGCTGACAAGGCTATTTAGGAGCATACGATATTTATGTTCATGAATGCTGGTTTTAAACCAATCTAAGATCATTGTTTTATAGAGTTCAGATACTTCGATATTAGGAATCTTTAATTGGCATGGAACACCATAAGAGGGGGTTGTGTCAATTGTTAAATAGCCGCTGTATAGAAGTAAAGACCATATGCTACTTGGGTCTTGCTCGAGGCCTGGAAATATAACGCCATCTTCGATCGTTTTTTCTACAATACCGCCTCTAAGAAGCTCCTCGATATCTGCTTTTAGATCATCAGTTCCTTTAGCAATGAGATGTTTCATAAGCGCATTATCACTTGTATTTACCCAGTAAGGAGATAAAGCACCATTTTCAGCAATGCATTGTAAAACAGACCAAGGATTATGAATTCCTGTACAAGATCCCATACGGTAACCATTGTACCATTGACTAATTTCAGGAAGTTTATCAGAAAGGGCATGATTTTTTAAAAGTTCTTTTACCTCTGATTCTAACAATCCGAATTTATCACTAAATGGTTCATTTAATATTGTAAAGGTACTAATGTTATTTAATCCTGAAAAAATGCTCTCTTTTGCAATGCGTAGAATACCAGTAAGAATACCTCGCTCTAAATGCACATTATCTTTTAAGCCTGCTGAAAGCCAGTTGCGGATAAAGTCGATAAAGGTATTGTAATAGTTTCCAATGTAAGCTGCATGGGCTGGAGTATCATACTCATCGATCAAGAGAATAACTTGCTTGGCATGGTAGCGATGCAGCCATTCTGTGATTAGAAGTAGGCTTTGTTCAATTAAAGGTTTGTTGTTCTCTTCTGAGAGAATTTTATGATAAAGTTCTTTCTCCCTTATTGTTAGGACTTCTAAGATATAATGATGCCTCTCCATTTCCTTGGCAATGAGTGTGTGCAATACTTTAAAGCTCTCTTCCCAAGAGATGTGCTTTACATCTTTGAGAGAGATCGAAACAACAGGGAATTGTCCTTGCAGGCTTTTATACTTTTCGTTATTCCAAATATTTAAATTTTTAAATAGATAGCTCGTGTCTTCTGCTGTCTTTTCAAAGAAATAACGTAACATTGAAAGATTGAGTGTCTTGCCAAAGCGGCGTGGACGAGGAATGAGAGCAACGTGAGTTCCTCTTTCTATGATCTCTTGGATCAAAAGAGTTTTATCGACATAAGCATAGCCTCCGTCAATTATTTTTTTGAAGTCGCTAATTCCAATAGGAAGTGGTTTTTTCATAGTGGCTCGATTGTACCTAATTTGTTGTAAATAGGCAATGGCTCATAATTTTTAAAAAAGAGCTAATACTCTTAGGGTGGCTGCCCAAGTTTGAGGAAGGTTCTCTGCAGCTCCTGGTCTAGGAATGTAGCTAATTACAGGCTCAAGATAGAAGGAACCATATACACAGCATTGATAGTAAGTTTGAAACATCCATTCACTAGAATAAGGTTCACTATTTTTATTGAGACCTGCAAGGCTAAGACCCAAGCCAAAAGAGTCTTTAAGTCTTCCAGGAACAAGGCCATAAGCAGAGAGCCCCCAGCCTAAAAACTTATTGATAGGAAGCGTTTTAGTGTTATTGATACCAAGCTGTAAGTAGGTAACAATACCACTATTGGCATGCATTTTGTCTTTCCACCATAGGCGCTGGGATCCATAAAAATAGCTTCCATAAGCTCCTTGTTGTGTAATGGACTTGACTTTTGTATCGAGGGTAAGTTTACCTGTCTGCCTCCATACACCAACAGCTACTCTTCCTGGTAATTCTGCATCAGACCATGAATATCCCGACTCGCTAATAAGAAGGTAGTAGCCATTGAATTGAGGAGCTTTTAAATCTGTTTGTTCCCCATGAGCTTTGTTGCCATCATATCCTCCGACAGAGAGGTAAAAGTCCTTTATGGGGAAATAAAAAACGCTAGCTCCAAAGGCCGAATTATAATAACTAGGTAAAAAAGAAGAAAGAGAGCCTTGAGTGAAAATCGTGCCTGCAATAATCCCACTGGCAACTGGAGAGACTCTTTTGTCATTCATGGGAAATAAACGATTAACACAGTTAAAATCTGAGTTAGGAGTAGACTTTCCAATTCTTGTAATTAAGTTACCATCTAAAAGCTCTTGACGGTACCACCATTCGTACAGACTTGTCCGGTTGAGAGGACTTGCTTGTATAAGTCCTTCGAAGCCTTGTACAAGGCCTGCGTTGGCATTTGTTTGAGAGCCGTTGAGCTGCAAAAGTTCTATTGCAAATAGTGCACCTTTCCAATTACTTACTTTGTCTGGATTGAAAAGCAATTCGAATTGAACTAAGTTATTTACAGATCCTTTGTCTTGAGAGGGTTTGCCACCTGAAAGAAGTTGATTTCCATCTAAGATCCATAAACTTTCTAAGGTAAGGCCATCATCTTTTGCCCTCCAGCCAAATGTTTCAAATAACTTCTCTCCAAAATACCCCGTTCCAATGTGATCAGTGGGGCTTGGGTTACTAGATACGCCCACTCCTTTATCAATATAATGAATAGGCCTGTGTTCTACTTGCTGAGAGCAGATCAAACAAGTAGATGGAAAAAGGATAGAAAAAGTTCTTAAAAGGCATTTAAAGAGCATCTTTGCATTGAGATCAAGAGTCCAGTAAAGCACATTGTTGAAGTTAGTATTCATTTCTCGATTGCCTTTACCAAGTACTTTTTTCATTGAAATGACATTAAGTATTCGTCTTTAATTGTTAAAAAGCGTAACAGCAAGAAAGTGAACGCATAATGTATCCAAGTTAATGAAGATCCAGTAATCTAAAATTAAAAGAGATTTTTTTACAAGCCTAATTGCTTTAAATCATTAACGCGAAGATCTTCCATGCTTTTGATTTTCGAGAATTCTCTTGTTAAATTGTTGCAGCAATATTAATGCTGTTAAATAAAATTTTTTCATGCAAGCTTTCTCGCTTTCCAGTTACCCTCAGATGTCAAGGAGAAATGAACAGGAAGACAGTTGTCTATAGCCCATTCATGGCCAGTTATGCTCATTAAACAACACATAGCCCAATGAATGCCGCCATGCGCTATGATTAAAGCAGGTCCTTCATAAGAAAGGGCTTGATTGATTCCACTGAGAGTCCTTTGCATAAAATTCCTTACATGGTCGCGCGAGTCGTGATAGGCGTAAGCTCCACAGCTTGTCATATCGTTCCAAATCTGTGTCGAGCATTCTCTAAGTTCTGCAATTTCATAGTAAGCTGCTTGCAAACGTGCAGCAATTGCTTCTTTTGTCTCTTTCGCTCTTTTTAGAGGGCTAAAACACACCGACTTAATAGAAAGGTTTGCCATGATTGGCTCTACAGCTTTAGCTTGTTGAAAACCTACAGAATTTAATGACACATCATCATGATCAACTTTTTGACTTGAGGTATTGTAGTCGGTCTGTCCATGCCGAATAAAATAAAATTCTTTTTTGAGAATCATTGTCTCTCCTAGTAGCTAAAGGAAAGAGTATACTTGATTCAAAGAAAAAAAAGCCAGAGATTGCCACAGTTTTTTGGAATCTGGGTCGGCTATAGCGAACAATTCTTGTAAAGTCCAAGTTTCAGCATCCGAACGGCAGAACGAGCATTGAAAGACATCCTTAACAGGCGACTCTCTCGTTTAAGTTTTAATCTTCTGTCAGGAAATTCTGTTCGTATGAATTTGTGGAGTGGGCAAAATTAACCTGTTTTGGAGAAGACCCTAAGTTTTATACGATTTTTCAACTGCGAAGCAGTATCTTAGCCACGAAGTGGTTACATGTTGTTAGCCATGGGTGAAAATGAGCGCAAGCGAATTGAACCCATGGACAAATGCTCTCTAAACTATTGGAGCCACAACGTGGCGACAGATTTAATCAAACAATTACGTCTCAAGCAGTTGAGAAATTGTTAATGCACTAGAAATTAGGAGCAATTTCCGCTGCGGGAGTTGCTGGAAAAAATTTAAAAAATCATTACAATATTATGCAGAACTACTTCATCGCATATTGTAATTGAGGTGGTCGATGATCCAGATAGAAAAGAAGATGATAATAAAGATGATGAAAACGGTAGAAATAAAAATACCTAAGTTCCAAAGAGGGCCTTTTTCTTTCCATACATTGATAAAAAAGATGAGCTGAACAAGAGACTGAATGAGAGCAAGAGTAAAAATGACGATGATAGCTATTTTAACGTTAAAGTTAAAAAGCTCTGGATGTAAAATAATAAAGTAGGCTGCAAGAGTTAATAGGAGAGCTGTAATAAAGCCTGTGATGCGTAATGATAGTTCATGATTCATAACAAATATCCCATTCCATATACAACGGTAAAAATAAAGATCCAAACAAAGTCGAGGAAGTGCCAAAAAAGGGCCATGCGAAAAATCCTGGAGACACTATGCTTTGAGAGGGGGCGAAAAGCGATGCGAAATAGCATTACAAGCATCCACAATAGTCCTACAGAGATATGGAATCCATGTGTGCCTACTAATGTAAAAAATGAGGAGAGAAAGGCGCTGCGCTGCCAACTGGCTCCTCTTTCTACAAAATCTGTAAATTCTGAAATTTCGATGCAGAGAAAGGACACTCCCAAAAGAAACGTGATGATGAACCAGATGATGCTTAAGTTTTTTAATCCTCTGCGAACTGCAAGCATTGCCAGAGAACAGGTAAAGCTGCTAGTAAGCAAGATGAGTGTTTCTGCTAGCATAGATGGTAGATGAAATAGCTCTTTTGCGCTGGGGCCTCCAAAAGTATTGTTATGCAAAACAATGAAACAGGCAAAAAGTACAGCAAAAATGACAAGATCGGTCATTAAATAGACCCAAAACCCAAATACTTTTGTTTCGCTTACATCACTTATTTTGCTTACTTCCATTATATCGCTCACTTCTTGAGGTAAGATTGTTCAATTTTGGCAACTTCTGCAGCGGGTAGTACATATTCCATTTCATCATTAAAAGAAAGAATGATGATGCAAGCAATGACTCCAAGGAGACCTACAACGATGAGCCAAATAATATGCCAGACAATTGCAAATCCTACTAAGAAAGCAAAACAGGATATATAGATCCCCATACCTGTGTTTTTAAAACACTCGATATCGTGATAGTTTTTTTCTGGCTTCAGGCCCTGTTTTTTCATCTCCCAAAAGGCCTCATGACTTGTAATAGAAGGGATTACTGCAAAATTATAAAATGGAGGTGGGGAATGAGTTGCCCATTCAAGCGTTCTGCCATTCCAAGGATCTCCTGTAGTATCCCTGTGTTGTTTTCTTTGCCTAATGCTTTTGATAAACAGATAAACTTGAGTGGCAATTCCGCATGAAATGATGACAAACCCAATTGCTGCAGTGATATATAAGGGCTGCCATCCAGTTGAGGAGTCATAGTGATCAATACGCCTTGGCGCTCCCATGAACCCCAATAGATAGAGAGGGATAAAGGCTACAAAAAATCCTATGAACCAACACCAAAAAGCTTGTTTGTCTAGTCGTTCATCAAGTTTAAATCCAAAAATTTTAGGAAACCAAAAAGTGATGCCAGCAAAAATTCCAAAAAGAGCTACTCCGACAATCATTGTATGGAAATGGGCAACTAGGAATAAACTGTTGTGCACTTGAAAATCGGCAGGAGGTGATGCCATAAACAGTCCTCCCATGCCTCCTAACATGAATAAGATTAAAAAACCGATGAACCAATACATGGGAGAGGCTAAGTTTATTTTTCCTTTATACATAGTAAGTATCCAATTAAATACTTGCACGCCTGCAGGTATTGCTATGAGCATTGTTACCATGCCAAAAAAAGAGTTTACATCCGGGCCTGCACCCATAACAAAAAAGTGGTGAAGCCAGACTAGATAGGATAAGCCAGTGATTGTAATTGCTGCAAATACCATGGAAACGTATCCAGAAGCTTTTTTTTGAGAAAATGTGGAGACAATTTCCGAGAACATGCCAAATGCAGGTATAACCAAAATATAAACTTCTGGATGACCCCACATCCAAATGAGGTTCCAATACATCATTTGATTTCCAGAATACCCTGTTGTAAAGAAATGCATTCCATAAGCACGATCAAGCCAAAGAAGCAATGTCGTTGCTGTAAGTACTGGAAAGGCTGAAATAATAAGAACCATTGCGCACAAGGAATTCCAGGTGAATAGAGGCATTTTCATTAAGGTCATTCCTGGAGCTCGTTTTTTTATGATTGTAACGAGAAAATTAATTCCAGCAAGTAGACTACCAAGTCCAGAGAGTTGTAGACTCCATATAAGGTAATCAACACCAACACTTGGGTTAAATTCGAGCTCAGAGAAAGGGGCAATGGCAAGCCAGCCTGTGTTGGCAAAATCTCCTCCGACGATAAAAAATAAGTTAATAAGTAGTCCTCCAGCAACAGTGAGCCAGAACCCTAAAGAATTCACAAACGGGAAAGCAAGGTCACGAGCACCAATTTGAAGGGGTATAATCCAGTTCATGAGTCCAAAAAAGAAGCCCATCGTTACGAAAAAAACCATGATGTCGCCATGCGATGTAAAAATTTGTTGGAAGTGGTCTGCAGTAAGATATCCTTGTGAATCTGCTGCAATGGCTTGCTGAAGCCATACCATGCCTGCATCTAGCATCCCGCGAAAGAACATTATAGATGAAAAGATCATGTACATGGTCCCAATTTTTTTGGGATCGGTAGATGTGAGCCATTCATGCCAAAGAAAGTTCCAACGCTTGGTTTTAGTGAGGTACACTGCAATTGCAATGCTTAGCATGATAATAAAAAAAGTTCCTCCTATCGTATTCCAGGCATGAGGAATTGCGTCTAAAGTCAATTTTCCAAGCAAGAATTCTTTCATAATACCGGTTTGGTTGGATACATATATTTTTGAATTATTTTATCAAATAGATCCTTTTCTACTTCTGAAAAGGGAGTGGTGGCCTTATTCACAGAAGGCTTGACGAGTTCTTTATAAGTCTGTTCGGTTAAATAAAGAGATGATTTTTTTACCTGTGTAACCCAAGCATTAAAATCATCTTGAGAGGATGATGTTACGGGAAATGTCATATCCGCATAGCCCTCCCCATTGATCTCAACAGCTCTGCCTCTATATTCACCCGGACCATCCGCCATCAGGTATAACTGGGTTGTCATCCCCGTCATAGAATATATTTGCCCACTTAATTGCGGAATCCAAAATGAATTCATCGGTGTACCATCTGCTGCCAATTTCAAGTGAATTGGAGTTCTCTCTGGAATATGAAAATCATTTAATACCGCAATACCTTGCTCTGGATAAATAAATAGCCATTTCCAATCCATAGCAACGACTTGCACAGCAAGTGGTTTAATATCGCTCTCGATAGGTTTATAGGGATTCAGTTTATGTGTGGCATCCCATGTCACAACAGCCATCACAGCAACTATAATGGAAGGAACTCCCCACATTAATAGCTCTCCAATAAGGCCAAAAGAGTGATCTGGATTATATTTTGCATGTTTTTTTTTGATGCAGTATTTATATACAACTGTAAATAAAAGGAGGTAGGTTGGAACGATGATAATTAGCATGAGAATGATATTCGTAATAATCAGTTCTAGTTGGCTTTTCGCAATTATCCCTTTAGGATGAACTACCAAAGCATTTTCACTTGCCAATACAATGACAATACCGATCACTGCGATGATCACTGCAAACAAGCCTAGCAAAAGTTTCTTTTTCATACCGTTGATCAAAATATATCAGAAAATTTAAATCAATAAATTACTCACATTTAGAAACTATAAGTGCCGGTAATAAAAGTCCAAGGCCTGCTGTGCACCATCCATCAAAGGTAGGTTTTCAGCCTCTTTCAAAGAGACCCACTTGTATGATAAATGCTCAGAAGATAGGATGATAGTCGGCAGCTTAGCTAAACGAACTGAGAAAACGTGATAGATGTAATCAATATCTGGTTTACGAATATATAGCTGACCGAATGATTGAAATTGATTTTTTGAAACATCAATACTAGTCTCTTCTAATAGTTCTCTTTTGGCACCGTTTAAGGAGGTTTCATTTTCTTCAAGCTTTCCTGCAGGTACACCCCAAGCTCCAGCCTCAGACTTATTATGGGAAAGTTCTAGTAATAACAACTTGCCCCTCACGTTTACATAGGTCGCAGCTACTTCTACTTTGTGTGAGAAATCATTTGGTTTTTGTTCGTAAACTTTGATGTCTTGGGCGCGCGCCATTATTTTATCCAACCGCTATGGGTAGGATGATAAATGGCTTATGGCTTTTAGTCTACTGGTTTATACATCGAGGAATTCTTTGCTGCGGGAATTACTCGATGTATACTTTTGGCAACTCCGGCCAGCCACAGCTTGCATAAATCGCTCTCTATTGCACAGACATATGCTGCATGTGTAAATCCTGAAGGAAGTTGCTTCAATCCCTCTTTCATTTCATTGAGGTGTTCTTTTTCTTCTAAAAGGATGGATTTAACTGCAACACGCGAACCCGCTTTACGAAGGACCTTATCATAGATTGGGTAAAGCTCGTCAGCTCGAAGCTCTATTGCATAGGTAACAAGTAGATAGGCTGCTTCTTTAATGGAATGCCTAGAAAGCCCGAGCATCTTAAGATAGCGTGATGCTTTTAAGTCTAAGGCTGTCAAATAATGCAGAGCTGCAGCTTCTCCGAGCATAAAGAAAGGAGAATAGGTGTCCATTGGGTTAGAGGAAACTCTTTTAATCTGGCACTTTAAATGATGGGCATGACGAAATTCTTCTGCTGCATGTTTAAGCATTTCTTCTTTTACAAGTGTAGGATGCTCACAAGCTGCGATTTTCCTAGCCCCGCAGTTTTCAAGAAAAGAAAGAGTATTGAGCCATTTAGCATGCAACGTATTGGAAGCAACAATAGTAGTTAGAAGCTGCTCAATTTGATAGGCGTTAGAAGTAAATGAAGTCATAAATTTTCTTCAAGAGTGAGAATGATCTGAGCGTAAATAAATTGTAGTTCATTTGCTTGAATGCAATAAGGAGGTAGCACATAAAGTACGCTACCTAAAGGACGAAGCAAAATTCCTTTATTGAGGAAAAAATAATAGAGACGATCACGGATTGATTGAAAATAGGAACGACTTTTCGTCTGGTATTCCAAAGCTAAAATCGTTCCAAGATGTTCACACCGCTTTAGTTTGGGATGAAAGCGCCATTGATTACAAAAATCTTGGTGACAAGCTTCAATCATCTCCCTTTGTAGAGAACAGTTATTATCCAAGAGAAGGTCAAGGCTAGCAAGAGCACTACTACAGGCAAGAGGGTTGGCTGTGTAAGAATGGCCATGAAGAAATGCTTGGGAAATCTGATCACTCAAAAAGGTATTAAAAATTTCTTCTGTACAAGCAGTGACTCCCAACGGTAAAAAGCCCCCTGTTAGTCCTTTGGATAAACAAATAAGATCTGGATTTTCAGTTAGCTGCTGGCAGGCAAAAAGAGTTCCGGTGCGACCAAATCCTGTCATGACTTCATCAGCAATAGTTAAAACATGATATTGCCTACAGCATTGGATGAGTTTATCTAGTCCCTGTGGTGGATACATAATCATCCCTCCAGATCCTAGCACAAGTGGCTCAAAAATAAAGCAAGCGACGTTGCCTTGATTTAGAATGGATCGAAGTTGCAATAAAGAAAGATCTTCTTGGCCCTTTAGAGGCGGATCTATCGACTCAACATCAAAAAGATGTTTCCAGAATGGTCTATTGAATTCGTTTCTCCCTGCAGCTGACATGGCTCCAAAAGTGTCACCGTGGTAGCTATTTTTGAAGCAAATAATTTTTGTCTTAGGAGTGTTGCGATTATGCCAATATTGTAGTGCTATTTTGAGGGCAACCTCAACGGTTGTTGATCCATTATCTGAATAGAAGACTTTTGACATAGCTCCAGGGAGGATCGAAAGGAGCTTAGATGCTAATTCAACTGCTGGGGCATGAGTAAAGTCTGCAAAAATCACATGTTCTAATACTTCGGCCTGAGATTTGATTTTCTCAATAATATAAGGGTGAGCATGTCCGTGAAGATTGACCCACCAGGAGGAAATGGCATCCAAATACCTACTTCCATTTTCAGCATAAAGATAGGGGCCTTTAGCTCGAATGATAGGGATTGGTGGACGTGCTATATGCATTTGAGTAAACGGATGCCAAATGCAAGCGCGATCCTTTTCAATTAAAGAAGGAGTTTGGAAAAGAGTGGTTGCCATTGTTTTGCATACCTTTGAATGGTTTGAGGGTTTAAATTGGCTTCAGGAAGTAGTTTTCCTAAAACAGAAACTTGTGAAATTTCTAAGATGGCGGACTCGCTATCGGGGTTGTGTTCTCCATTAAAAATGATGCCAAGGATAGGAAGGCAAAGCTTTTTTAAGACTTCAATGGTAAGAAGGGTATGATTAATACTACCAAGATAATGCTTTGAAACAATAATCCATTGACAATCCCAGGATTTGAACAGGTCTATACTAGAAATTTTTGGAGTTAGAGGAACAAGAATACCGCCGACGCCTTCGATGATCAAGGGACGTGTTGTTTGTGGCAGGATGATGGAATCTAGCCTAATTAGAGTGTTTTCTAAGCGAGCTGCTTGATGAGGTGATAAGGGTGCCTTTAAAGAGTAAGCAGGTGGGTGGATAGTATGTGTCGTTGTATCGAGCCATCTTTTTACCATAATGGTATCAGAATTTTCCTCATCGCCACATTGAATTGGTTTCCAATAATCACCATTCAAAAGAATAGCAAGGACGGTGCTAACCACCGTTTTTCCCACATCAGTGCCTATTCCTGCTACCATAATTTTATGCATAGCAAGGACTCCTATGGAGTTGGATGTTGTTTATTAACTGTGCTAGTTCATCATTTGTATTAAAAGCGTGTAGGCAGACACGGAGCACTTCATGTCCTCTCTGGACTGTTGGACTCATGAGAGGTCTTATATCAAATCCTTTTTTGATAATAGCTTGAGCTGCTTGCTTTATGGATTCGTTTCCCTCAATTGACACAGATTGGATATGGCTCATAGAAGAACTTGGATAGGATGCACGAAAAATTTGAATGAGCTTTTGCAATTGATTTCGTTCCTGAGACATTTCCGGGAATAAATCGTAGCTACATTTGATGGCTGCAAGTGTTTGAAAGGGAAGAGCTGTTGTATAAATATAAGGTGTTGCAAAATTGATGAGCGCTTGCTTTAAGGTATGATTGCCAAGAACAATGGCTCCGTAAGTGCCAAGTGCTTTTCCAAAGGTTGTCACTTGAGCAAAAACATGAGCCATAAGGTTGTGTTCTGCGACAAGACCTCGTCCTTGTGGTCCACAAGCTCCTACAGCGTGAGCTTCATCTACGATGAGATGAGCCTTATATTCTCTGGCAAGTTGACTGATTTCAGTGAGTGGGGCCATGGAACCATCGGTGGAATAGATGGATTCAATGCAAATAAAGCAATCTTTTTGAGAGAGGCAGCTTTTAAGGCGATTTTCAAGAGACCTGAGATCATTATGCCTAAAAGGAAATGCTTTGGCTCGGCTTAAGCGGGTCCCATCATGAGTGGAAGCATGTATTGCAGCATCAAAGAAGATGACACTTTCTTGACTTGTAATTGTTGAGAGAAGACCTACATTAGCCATATATCCACAGCTGAATAGCAGTCCTGCCTCGTAGCCATGGAATTTGGCAATCTTCTCCTCTAACTCTTGAGCGTAGATCGAATTACCTGTCAGTAAACGAGAGCCTGTTGATCCTAGCCCATTGAGATGGCTTAAGTGTGCTTCCCATTCTTGGAAAACAGATGTGGCTAGTTGAGGGGAGCGAGCAAGCCCCAGGTAGTCATTAGAAGAAAAATCGATAATTGGCTGGGTAATTTTTAAGGTTCGTAGATTTCCCAGTTTTGTGCGTTTCTGTAATCTATTTTCTAGATGTAATGTCATTTTGAGTAGCCCTTGGCAAATGCAGGTTGCTTCTTAAGGCCTAAGAGCTGGAACATTTCCTCATCTTTGTCAACAGGAGTATTGGCGACTGTTAAAAGCTTTTCGCCTGCAAAAATCGAATTGGCACCAGCTAGAAAACATAATGCTTGTTGCTCATAGGACATTTCAATGCGTCCACAAGATAATCGAATCATTGCCTCAGGTAAAACGATGCGAGCCACAGCAATGACACGGACCATTTCCCAAATAGATACTTTTGGTTGATTTTCAAGGGGTGTGCCAGGAATTTGACTTAATCGATTGATAGGGACAGATTCAGGATGGGGATTTCGCCTGCACAACGTTAGTAGGAGTTCTAGTCGGTCTATAGGCTCTTCTCCCAGTCCTAAGATGCCACCGCAACAGACGTTTAAATTGGCTTTCTCGACAATGTCTAATGTATTTAACCGATCTTGATAAGTTCGTGTCGTAATGACTGTTTTATAAAACTTTTCAGAGGAATCAAGGTTATGATTATAGGCGTATAGTCCAGCTTCTTTAAGCTGCTCAGCTTGATTCTCTTTAAGCATTCCCAAAGTACAACATACTTCTACACCCAAATCGGTAACCCCTTTAACCATTTGGAGTACTTCTTCAAATTGCTTGCTATCACGCACTTCTCTCCAGGCAGCTCCCAAGCAAACTCGAGTGGCCCCTCGTTCAGCGGCTTTTTTTGCTTCATTGAGGACGGTCTTATATTGCATCATTAGTTGAGCAGAGACAGATGTTTGATAACGAGATGACTGGGCGCAGTATTTGCAATCTTCAGGGCATCCTCCTGTTTTAATGGAGATTAGACTACAAACTTGAACTTGAGTTGGTTCATGGAACTGATTGTGAAAAAGATTGGATTTTGCAATGAGTTCAAGAAGGGGCATTGCATATAATTGTTTTAATTCTTCAATAGTCCAGTCATGTCTGATAGACATTTAAGCCTCCCATATTTCAGCTGTTTTGTATTTGAAATATGGATTTTAGCCTGGTTTTTTACTATTTTCAATAGGAAATGATCCATAAATTGACTTGTTGAAACTAGAAAATAGTTTATAAAAAATCGAAAATAGTTTAGAAATGGATCTTTTTCTGATTTTATCGAAGGAAATGATGCGATTCTGAAAAACTAAAAAGTAGTTTATAAAAATTCGAAAGAAGGTTGTTTTTTATGCTTGAAGTCTTATGCGGCAACAAAAATGTTCAAAGAATCCTGATTTTCCTGTTTGTAAATGGAAAATGCTATGGGACCCAATTGCATCGATCTCTTGACACATCGCTTACACCTCTTCAAAAGGCATTGAATCGTTTGGAAAAAGGTGGGCTCATTACAAGCTATTATGAAGGAAAGACTCGTCTGTATCAATTTAACCCATCTTATCCCTTAATGAGCGAACTTGAACAGTTGCTAAAAAAAGCATATACTCTGCTTCCAGCCCATAACAAGAAAGAATACTATGTTGTAAAGGAGGGGTTTAAAACATCATCAGCCTATCAAGAAAATAAAGCTCAGATTCTCCTGGCTTTCTGGGAGAAGCTCACGAGCATTACTCAGCTTACCTTCCATGCGAGGACAAAATCTAAAGAAGAAAAAGGATGGAATGGGAAAGGTCAAGGTGATGTCGTCATGTTAAGGGATGGTTCCAATACGTTAATCTTTAATGAAAAAGGGACTTGGCAAGGCAAGCAGGGTGGAGAGGTCAGTTTTAGCAACATATTTCGTTGGACCTTAGATCGCAATGCTGGCGTGATTTCTTTGGAACATTTACGTCGAGGTCCAGATCATCCTGTTTTTCTTTTTCACCTTGCGCCTTCTGATAAACATTCCCTGTCGTCTGTCGATTCGCATCTTTGTGAAGGAGATACTTATTTTGGGCAGATTCATTTTAACCAGTATAATCTTCGATTGAATTGGAGGGTAATCGGCCCTAAAAAAAATGAGGAAATCGATTATTTCTATTCTTAACTTATGTTACGCAAAAACTTTAAAATAATTAATAATAACAGGGTAGACAGGATCAGCCGAAACGGCTGATAGGATAGGGCAAGAAAGCATTTTTTAAGAAACATTGCTTTTTTAATCAAAGGCTATCCTGCTAGCCGTTTCGGCTGATCCTGTCTACCCTGTTATTATTTATACACAAACAAGTTCAAGAATTGTTTATACGTGCCATTGCCCGATTAATCCCCTTAACTATATGCTTGAGTCATTTTTGTAAGCATTGCTACTATATGCACCAATAGCTCTCTTCCTCGTTTATATTGTTCTTCGTTAGCTAATTTTAAACGGATACATACATCAAAAATCGCTGCACATCCTGTTGCAGATCGTTTTGCCATTCGATAAAATCGAGCTTTCTCATTACTAGAGTATTCTCCAGCACCTTCAGCAATATTGAGAAGCACTGAAGTACCTGCTCTTTGAAGTTGATCCGCAAGATAAGCGCGTCCTCTTGGTAAATGTTCGACTATTTCATCTATCAAAATAATTATACACAAATAATTCTTGAACTTGTTTGTGTATATCATATGATTACAATAGGTTACAGTATTTACGTGAGGAAGCCAACCACAAAGAATTCTGAAAAAGAGTCTTAGATCTAAAACGCATTTACAAGAAAACCTAGAGTTAAAAAATATCTTTGATTCTAAGGAGAAATTTGACTCATCTCTTTTTTGAGGGAAAAGGTCATGCTCCACAGAAGCAGGGTAATGGAGATACCTGAACAGAGGATCATTGAGAGAAAAAAACCTTTCCAGCCTAAATAATCAATGATTTTGCCAAGGGGGAATCCCGCGGATGCAGCGCCAATATAGGCTACCCATCCTGCAAAACCATTGGCTGTTGCGGATGCCTTTTTGTGAGCCAATTCTGTGACCGCAATCCCGATCAACATTTGAGGTCCGAAAGTGGCAAAGCCGATAATGAACATGACAGAGGAATTGAGCCAGGCACATCCTTTTGGCATAGACCAAAAACTAAGGATTGAAACTAGCAAAACGATTGCAAATAAGGCATTGACAGGGCCTCGTTTTGCATTAAAGAGACGGTCTGATATCCAACCTACGGAAAGTCCTCCAAAAAAACCGCCCACTTCAAAAAGAGAGACTAAGCCACAGGCATAAATAGGGGTATACCCTTCCGATTCAATCATAAAAAGCGCTGTCCAGCTCTCTATTCCAACACGTACAGTGTAAATAAAGAAATAGGCAACAGCAAGTATCCAGATGCATTTATTCTTTAAGACGCTTAAGAGGAGCGATCGAGTTGACAGCTCTTCTTCTTCATGGTCATTACGCTTCTGACTTATATAGTCATTGCGAAATTTTTCAATTGGAGGAAGCCCAAGAGATTGGGGGGTGTCCGCCAAACGGTTAATGAGGAAAAAACCGCCCAAGATACATAAAAGCCCCGGAGCAAACATAGCCAATTGCCAATTGTAATAGTGCAGGCAAATTCCTGCGATCCAAGGGATCAAAAAAGCGCCTACATTTTGTGATACCGTCCAACTTGACCACCACGAGCCACGCTCAGAATGAGAATACCAGTGCGAAAGAAGCCTCACACAAGGAGGCGAACCAAATCCCTGGAACCAGCCATTAAGTCCCCATAAAATTGCAAATAGATAAAGAGAGGAAGAAAATCCAACAAAAATAGTTAGAATCCCAGAGCAAATAAGGCCAAAAGCCATGAAATAGCGAGGGTTAGATTGATCTGATAGCACACCGCTCGCGAATTTGCTTATTCCATAAGTAAGCGCAAAAATGCTGCTTACAATGCCAAGTTGACTTTTGTCCAATTGCAATTCTTGCATAATGCCGGGCATGGCAAACACAAAGCTTTTTCTAGAGAAATAATAAAAAGCGTACCCAATGAACATTGAATATAAAATGCGGATACGCCAATAGTTATATTTTTCTTTAACTATTGCCGTGTTTGCTATTTCCGGGAGATGAGGAGCGGGCTTTAGCTTCTTAAATAATAAATTCATTGGATACCTTGGTTTAGATGTCCAAATTGTAAACGACTCCATGGATTAAGAAAAATTAATAGATGTTAATCCATGCTTAAGATAAATTAATGTCTTATGAAAGAAGAAATATTAAATTTGGTGAATCTCAAATATTTTTGCGATGCTATTCGATTAGGTGGTTTATCTGCCGCTGCAAAAGCGAATTTTGTCACTCAATCAGCTATTAGTCAGGGGATTTCCAAGCTTGAAAAATCGTTAGGAGTGGCTCTTCTAGCTCACCATCCAAATCGTTTGAGACCAACCCCCCAAGGATTGAGTGTTTTTAAAGAGGCCATTGATCTCTTAAAGAGGGTTAGCCAATTTCAACAGAACTTGTCCCAAGAAGAGTCTTTTCAGATAGGGAATCTTGAATTTGCCTGTACACACAGTTTTTCCCTTGCTGTAATTCCCGCCTATTTGAAGAGATTTCGAGAAGAGTATTCTCATGTAAGAGTGAATTTCTATTTGGGCCAGAATGATCACATTCTTCAGTTGGTCAAGAATGGGTCAGTAGATTTTAGCATTCTGCCCTTGGAAATATGTCACAATCAACGGTGTCAGCCTTATGAAGAGGATTTAGCAACATTTGAAAAGCGCACTGTTTATTATGGAAATTTTGAGTTCTATACTTCTTCAAAAATCGAGCATTCAGAATTGAAAAATTTGGGATTTATTTTAACACCATCTCATAATAAGGAAATGGTCTTGCTGAGTGAGGCATATTTCAAGAAATACGGCCGAGAAATCACTTGTGTTTTGGAGGTTGGGAGTTGGGAGACCATTGCCAATTTGGTTGCAGAGGGAATGGGTATTGGCTATCTTCCTGACTATATCGCTATAAGGCGTAAGGACGTTTTAAAGTCTTGGGATCTTGGTATAGAGCGACAAGAATATCGCATCAGTGCGATCTTTCCTAAGGGAATGAAGCTAAGAAAAAGCAGCGAAATCTTTCTTTCTTATTTTGAAGTTTTTGCGTAACAAGAGTTACTCATAAGATGCTTTATATAAATTGTTTAAAATTATTAAGAGTAATAAAAATTTAAATAATAACATCTTTTGATTAAATTTATAGCTTATGCCCTTGCTAGATACATTCCGTGTTTCAAGGCTAATGGGTATTCCACTAACAAAATCGGTAAGGCAAAGAAAACTAGGAGCGCTAATAGGCAAACTTTTTAAGTCAAAATAGATTTAAAATTTACAGTTAAAAATCCATAAATTATTAATTTTTATATTATGTACGTAATATCTAAAAGCTCAATTGGTACTCTCTAATAGCTGCAGAAATTACATCTTTAAAGGATTGTGTTTTGTCATAGATTTTTCGTTGTTTTTCAGCACCATTGCCATTAATAATGATATGTTTTAAACCTTGAAGTTCCTCAAAACAATCTAATTTTACTGCAATAGGCGATAGTTTATTTACAAGATTAAGAACTTCATCAGCAATTTTTTCTTGTTTCCCTTCTAAATTAGTAATAATTAACCCACTTAAGCCATCCCTTGCTGCAATCCATTGGTTTTCAGTCGCTAACCAATGTTGCTCTTTACTCCACTTAAAAGCATCAGGCATTATTTCTATACCCTCTGAAACCCAAACTACCAAGCAATGAATTAATGCGACAAGAGACATTGTCTCATCTAAAGAAGACATAGCATCACATATGCGAAATTCAATGGTTCCATATTCTGGATTTGGACGAATAAACCAATAAAAATCTTTAAAAGAAATAATAGTACCAGCCATCTTCAATGTATGGTAATAATGATTGAATTCTTTCCAATCGTTAAAAAGAATAGGCAGTCCCGCTCCAGGAAAAGACTCCATAATATTAACTCGACTTGAATGCATGCCCGTATCAATTCCTTGCCAAAAAGGAGAATTCGCAGACAAAGCTAAAAGATGTGGAAGGAAGCGAATCATTACTTGTGATATTGCTAAAGCCTTTTTTCCATCCTCTACTCCCACATGAACGTGCATGCCACAAACATTCATTCTTCTTGCTAGCCATTGATATTTTTCATGCAAATATTGATATCGCTCATTTTTTGAAATCAAACGATCTGTCCAGCGTTGCGTAGGATGAGTACCCATGATTGCGAGCTTCAGCCCTTTTTCTTCTGCGATTTCATGCAATTGTCTCATCCTATTTCTCAAAAATTCCCGACATTCTTTAACATTTGCTGAAATTTCAGAGTCAATTTCAATCATAGACTGATGTATTTCTGCTTTTACTCGTTGTAAACCATAAGAATCACATAAATCCAAAAGACTTTCTGATTGTGGAGTTAGCTCTAAAGTTTGTGCATCCAAAATTAGTAACTCAATCTCTAGGCCAATAGTAGACGTAGCTGAACCATTAAATTTTAAATACATTAATCCTCCGTTAATCTAAGGTAAAAAAAACGACAAAGGACTGTGTTGAAAAAATCAAGTAAGTCATTGATAATGGGATCAAATTCTAAAGTTGTTCAAGGACTTACGTGACTTTTTTTAACACAGCCACGACAAAGATACACTATTTTTGACTAACAAACAATTGTAAATTTCTGATTATAAATATTATTTTTTAATTTTAATTTGAGAAATGAACTTAAGTTTGTGAGCCTAAAATCCGATAAGCAAGTAGTTTTATACGATCGCTCAAAAGAAACCAAACAAAAGCATAGCCCCATACAAAAAGTGCAAAACTCCAGCCTAAAGGTGTCATAAACAGGCCATAAACTGCTATCAATGTCGCAAGCATTTGTGTGCCAAGTACTGCCACCCATAAAATCTTGGCTGGAGCAATTGACCAAAAAGGTCCACGTGTACGTGTGAGGAATATTGTTAAATGACCAGCCACAGATAACTTCAAATACATCAATGTCTGAATATAATCACGATCTAAATGAAAGATCTGTTCTCCAAGATAAATCAATCCAAAGCTAGAAAAAACTCCAATAATGCCAAGCACCGTAGCAATGCCAAGCACTATACGCATATTCCAAGCTTCTGGCTGGCTCTTGTGATGAACATTGTCGTAGGCAATGGATAAAATGGCTCCATCATTAAGCAATGCTAGGATCACAATCATCACAGCAGTCAGTGGATAGAAATTAAAAACAAGTATAGCCAAGGTCATAAACAAAAGTATACGTAAAGTTTCTGCAATGCGATAAATAGCATAACTGTTCATCCTTTGGAAAATACGACGACTCTCCTTAATTGCATCAATGATTACAGAAAGGCCAGGTGTTAATAAAACAATGTCTGCTGCAGCTCTTGCTGCATCTGTTGCACCAGAAACTGCAATTCCGCAATCAGCTTTTTTAAGTGCAGGCGCATCATTCACCCCATCTCCAGTCATACCAACAATATGACCACATTTTTGAAGCTCATCTACAATGTAAAATTTATGCTGCGGAAATACCTCTGCAAAACCATCAGCCTTTTGAATGGACTCAATACATACAGCTTCATCTTGATGTTGATGTATTACATCACCCAAAGCTCTAGCATCAAAAATATTTGTACCCATTCCAAGCTTCTTAGCAGTTTCTGAAGCAATAGCTATCTGATCTCCGGTAATCATCTTAATGTGCACTCCCATCTCTTTAGCGGTAGCAATGGTAGCTTTTGCATCTTCTCGAGGAGGATCAAAAAGAGGAAGTACGCCAAGAAACTGCCATCCACTATTGCCCTCAGAATAAGCCACACCTAATGATCTAAAACCACGCTCTGCAAACTTGTCGATCACTTTTCCAATTTCAACTCTAACCTGATCCACATTTGTCGATAATTCCAAAATTACCTGTGGAGCCCCCTTAGTTACCTTGAATTCTTTACCACTAATAGCTTTTACAGATGCCTCAGTGCGTTTGTGTACCGGATCAAAGGATTGAAAATGAATGATTTGATAATCTTTTAGCTCTTGATTGTTTTTTAAGCCCTTCAGAATAGCTTGGTCGATCATATCTTCATTGTCTGTATGCGATGCCAATGCAGCATAGAAAATAACTTGATCAACAGTCGTGTTGCTTACACAAAACACTTCTCCAAGCGTCAACTTATTCTCTGTCAAAGTACCTGTTTTATCTGCACATAGAATATCCACTCCTGCTAATTCCTCAATGGCTACAAGCCGGCTAACAACTGCTTCTTTCTTAGCAAGTAAACGAGCTCCTACTGCCATCGTTACAGATAAAACAGTAGGCATTGCAACAGGTATGGCAGCAACAGTTAGTACTAAAGCAAACTGCAATGTCGTAAAGAGGGGATCACCACGAAAAATTGTAACAGTAATGATTAATGCCACCATAATAGCTGCAAGAATAATCAAGTAATTGCCTATTTTTAGAACAGCTTTCTGAAAGTGACTGACTGTGTGCGCCTCTTGAACGAGCTTTGCAGTCTTACCAAAATAAGTATTGGCACCTGTAGCATAAACTAGCGCATCGATTTCACCAAGACGAACTATAGATCCAGAAAATACAGCTTCTCCAGCTTTATGTAAAATGGGCAGTGACTCTCCTGTCAACGCTGATTGATCTACTTCTATTGAGTCACCAGCAAGCAAGCGTGCATCTGCAGGTACAATGTCTCCCAAACGTAAATGAATAATATCTCCTGGAACCAATTCTCTGGCTTCTAAAATAGTCCACTTCCCATCGCGCTTAACCTTAGCTTTTATTGCAAGCTTGGCTTTTAAGGCTGCAATAGCGTTGCCTGCTTGGTACTCCTCCCAAAAACCAACTATACCATTTGTAATAAGCAAAAGAATAATAATAAAAAAATCAGGCCAATGACGAACTACAGCAGACAAAATAACTGCAATCTCTATCATCCATGGAATGGGCCCCCAAAAATAAGATAGAACTTTTAAGAGGATATTCGTTTTTTTTTCAGAAATCTCATTAAGTCCATACTGAATCAGCCTTTCTCTAGCTTCAGAGCTATTAAGACCTTCTGAAGAAAAGCCTAATCTCTTTTGTACTTCAGGCAAGGGTAGGGATTTTAAATCATCAAGAGATTCTAGCTTTGCCATTATTTTTGTTTATTCAACTTGTTATAAATCCATGCAATAAGAAAGAAACCAATTCCCGCATCAATAAAGCCATAAATTAAACCAAGAAAAGCACCTATCCATGAAATGTCAAAGCCTGGATAGATGCCAGCCATCAACCTTAAAAATTGTTCAAAATAGCCAGTATAAATTGCAAGAATCGTGCTAATAAACATGCATACTCCCCAGACTATTCCAGCAGCAATACCCAATTTCACAGGTTTTAACATAAGAATCTCCCTTACATAACTAAACTTTAAGTTTTATATAGCATGCTCGTAAGCTTTCAACAATAAAGTTTATTTTCTAGATAAAAGAAAACTTTCTGCAAATGACTGGCCCACACTAGCATTGTTAGCGTCAAATAAGGCCATCTAGCATTAATGAACTTTTAGTAGCCATTCATTGATCAGGCAAAAGTTCATATAACTTTTGAGAATTATGGGACATAAGACGACGCATGACATCCTCAAGATATTCACGTGGATTAACTCCGAGAGTGCGGCAGGTTTGAACGAGAGAGAATATAATGGCAGCAGCTTCTCCACCATTCTCGTTGCCTAGCCAATTTTTTCGACCAATTGCCAGTGGTCTTACAGTACACTCTGCTACGTTATTATTCATTCTTGCAAAAGCATGATTGGTGTAGTTTTTGAGATGAGGAATAAGGCTACAAAAATAATCTAGAGCCTCTTTAAAGAAGATGAATCCGATGCTAATTTGGTAACTTTAGATTCTTCTTTTACAGAAGAGCCAGACAATATTGAACTCTATGAAAATAAAATTATCACAATTGATGCAGTAGAAGTGATTCTTTACCGAAAAGCCATTCGTGTCATAAGCAAATTAGATATGGAACGTACTGTTAAGTCGCTAAATGATGAAGAATACGAAAAACTGCTTAAAGCAATGGAAACACATGAGGGTTGGATTGAGGGATATACTGAAAAAATAAATTAAAGGTTGGACTTGAACCAGGGACCAGCGGGTTATGAGGGCGGTGGTCCACCATATAACCCAATATCATCCAACCGCTATGAGTATGATGCTAAAGGATTAAAGGCTAAAATGCTACTGGAATTTATTGGATTTTGATGGTGCAATGGGCACATCATTGCACCGCTAGTGCATCGCGGCTGTACTAAAGAAAGCCCTATGAAAAACCCGTGAAATCGAAAAGAAAAGAGAGTTAGCGAAAATAAATGACTCAAAAAAAAATGTGTCACTTATTTTTTAAATTAAGATAGTAAAGTCAGTAAATGATCGTGCTTTTTGCTTGCAGCTACTTGCTTAGGTGTTTTTCCGAAATTATCTTTAAGATTCAAAGTTGCATTTGCTCCTGAAGAAAGCAATAGTTTAGTCATTTCTTCATCTCCGCCTCGAGCTGCTAAGTGAAGGGGCGAATTAACCCCGCTCGCTTTTACTAGAATTTTTGCATCACCAGTCCTTAAAAGTTCCCTTGTTACCTCATGCGAATTCTTTATTATAGCCATATGGAGCGCTGATAAACATGTCCAGCTACCACCCCATTCTTCTGGTAATTGGTATTTTCTAAATGCATGAAATGTATCGGAAGAAGCCACGCGATCTTTGGCTCCTTTTGATAGAAGCAGCAAGGCAATATCAAAATGGTCGGCATCTATTGCAAAATGCAACGAACCTCTTTGAGTAGAGTCCGATGTGTTACGAAAGTCATTTACTGATGCTCCGTTCTCTATTAATAATTTGACGCCATCAATATTACCTAAAAAACATGCATATTGTAAGGGAGTCATTTCTTCCTCACCTCTTGCCCAAGAAGTCTCAAATTTCATAGTAGATGAAAAATATTTTGATTTTTGCAAAGAATCTAAAGAACCAAGATGAATACACAATGCTTCTAATTCACCAGATTGTAATAAGTAAAAGATTGATTTTTTTATGTATTCTTCAGTGATTGGAAGAGGAACGTCTTTAGATCTAATTTCTTGAATATCACTACTATTCAAGGAAGCTGAAAGACTTTTAATGTTTGACACACTACTAACAGGTTTTTCTTCAGAAATAAAAACCGTATCTAATTCTTTTGATTTCTTTTTTTTTAATTCAACTTCAGTTTCATAATCGTATTCTAATTGAGCTTTAGCCATGTGAAAATCATTTTTGTGTGAGGAGAGTGCTAAACATTTTGAATTATCCTCATATATTTCTTCAGCTAAAACTATTGAATTTGGGGTTCTAATTTGAATACAAGTTTCAATAATAGAATCAAAAAGTTTCCTTACATCGGCCCGTTGTTGTTCTTTATATTGAGCAACTTTGTAAGCTTTTCTGCACCCTTCCTCGGTACCCAATTTTAGATAAGCATTGCAAATATCGGATAACATAAAATGGAGGGTAACTGATTCCATGGTTTTAGCAATGTCAAATGCTATATCAATATTTTCCTTGTTTATGAATAACCCATCTATCAACTTGCTAATTTGATCTTCTTTCTGTTGATCTATTAGCGAAGGGGTAAAACCACCTGTAAGACCACCAACTGAAAACATATACTACCTCCTTCTATTAAAGATTCATAAAAATGCGATATTTCTGAGTATAAAAGCAATGTAAAATGCTGGGCTAAAAAAGAAAACTAAAGCAATGATTATCTCAAAAATTCATGAAATTAGCTAAGTTTTGGTCATACAAATAAAACAGCACTTTTCTGTGCAGATCATGAGAAATATGATCAGCCTCGATCATTGAAGTATCAAAGTCACAAGGGTTGTCACATATCACGAGTGCAAATTTCTTCTTGGGGTTTACGTTCATGGCCTTCTCTAATTTCTCTAAACAAATTCTATTTAAACTTTTCATTTAACATCTTTTCCTCTATCGCTTTGAGCCTTTTTTCGAAATCATAAATTTCTAGTGCTTTAGCGTGGATATCAATTATTTTTGATAATGTTTCGCCTTCGTATGGTGAAATTGTCAAAGAGCTGCTCGCCAAGTGGGTCGTTCTCGCTGCTCTTTGACAATTGACTCTTTCCGAAAAAATTGCAGGGCCTCAATTTGCTCAAGCAATACAACTTGGCATTGAATATGATCCTAAGCCACCTTTTGATGTTGGATCTCCTGACAAAGCAAATCCCACCATCCGAGAGGCGCTACATTCTCGCATGTTAGCTTTATTTGAAAAACCTTAAGGTAATTGCGAAGAGAACATTTTTTTATGATGCTTAGTTCTCTGTATATGCTAATTTGGCCTTCAATTATTCGATGATGATTTCTAGGTAATCTAGAAATGTGAGGACTTCTGGACTAGAGAATCTAGCTTTTGTTAATTTATTTGTTAATGGGTTGATAGAATAGTTGAGAGCGCTAATAAAGTTTGCATTACTTAGATTTGTGCTGTGAAATGTGCTGCCTTTTAAATCTGATTCAGAAAAATCTGCTCCCATTAAATTGGTTTCAGAGAAATAAGTGTCACGAATTATACAATCACGAAAAGGCGTGTTTTTTAAATTCAAATTTGAAAAGTTGGATGTATTAATTAGGCACTTATGGAACTTAATAGATAAGAACAGATTGTCGCATTGAGTAAAGTTAACTCCAACAAGTTTGCAGCTTTGAAATTCTACATTTTGGAATCTAGAATTATCTACTTTGCTAAGGCTTAAATTGCACCCACTGAATCTACAGTCTAAAAACCTTGTGCTGCGTATGTCACTTTGGGTGAAATCGCAGTTTTCAAAGTGAACGGATGAAAAGGATTTATTTTTAAGATCGATGTTTGTGAAATCTTTTTTTGTAAAAGTTTGATTCTCGAAGTCTTGACTCATATTAAATGACATTAATCATCCTTCAGAATATTAAAGTGTATCAATTTTTTGATGCATCTATTCATATGTGGGTCTGATTGTTGGTAAGGAATTTCGGCCTGACAAAACCAGTTAATCTGATGGAATTCGTTTTTATCATAGTTTAGGGTATCGAAAGAAAAACCCTTGAGAATATACCAAAGAGAGACATCGGTATGACCTGCTGTTTGCCCTACTGTTTTAGTTACAGTGAGAAAAAGAGGGTCATGGGATAGGAAAATAGCTTCTATTTCAAGTTCTTCAATGATCTCTCGCTTTACAGTATCTTTTGGATGTTCATTTATTTCAACATGTCCACCAGTAG
Organism: Chlamydiales bacterium; assembly: GCA_031292375.1. Taxonomy (NCBI): domain Bacteria; kingdom Pseudomonadati; phylum Chlamydiota; class Chlamydiia; order Chlamydiales; species Chlamydiales bacterium. Next base: position 2,262 of record JARLHF010000001.1, on the reverse strand, counting down.
GCAGCCAAAGTCCAGATTTTTTGTGGTCAGTTAGCAATACCTTATTAGTGTTAAGGTCAACTAGTAGAAAATATGCAACTAGATGAGGATCGGGTGTTGCAGGTTTTGTAGTTCGAAAAAGATCAGCCCCTGTTTCTAACCAATGCTTTGTAAAATTGAGATGTTCGTTTTCTTTGCTATCAAAGGGTACAATAGAATTTATAATTCTTTGAATTTCGGAACGAATAGGGCTGAGTGTCTTTTTTTGAATAGCTTGTACCATACTGCTAATTGATTCTTTATGGGTATCAAGAATTAAATCAAATCTGTGCGTATTATGAAGTATTATTTCATCGTATGTCAAGGCTATTGTGCCCCTGGCGTGCCATGGATTTAGAAAATCGCATGCACCAAATTGTATCCTTCTCAATTGAAACATTATGTTTAATCTGCGATAATCTGCCATCACATCCTCTAGCTTTCTGGAGAGCCTAGAAAATAAAACAAGGACTTAGATGATTATGCAATTATTTACTGTATTCAGTCTGTTAGCTGCTTCAGATGAATTGCTTAAAGGTGTTTCTTCGCCTTTACGTCCTCAGGAGCCAAAAAGCACCATTTCTTACGATGTAGAAGAAGTTAAATATTCTAACGTAACTGCAAATGTGACCTTGGCTGGTACTTTAACCCTTCCCAGATCAGAAAAACCATCTCCTGCTATTTTACTTATTGCTGGCTCTGGCCCAATTGATCGTGATGAAACCGTATTTGGACACAAGCCTTTTTTAGTCTTAGCTGACCATCTTACAAAACAAGGTTTTGTAGTGTTACGAGTAGATAAGCGTGGAATTGGAGAGTCCACGGGAAATTACGGCGTTGCTACTTCTGAAGATTTTGCTTCTGACGCATTGGCTGGTGTCGAATATTTAAAAACTCGGAAGGAAGTTGATGCAGAACAGATAGGTTTGATTGGTCATAGTGAAGGGGGGCTTATTGCTCCAATAGTAGCGGTTAAATCGAGTGATGTAGCCTTTATCGTGTTAATGGCAGGACCCTGCGTCACTGGTGAAGCTATTGTTTATGAGCAAGAAGCTCTAATTTCTCGCGCTATGGGAGTTACAGAAGAACAGCTAAGTCATCAACTGGCTTTTCAACAGCAAGTGTTCTCCGTAATCAAAAATGAATCTGATCTTGAAAAAGCTGAGAAACTCCTACGAGAAATCGTCGCAAAACAGTTGGTCAATCTACCCAAAGAAGAGCAACAAGCAAGTGCGGACGCCATAGAAGCCCAGATGAAGCGTTGCAACTCAAGATGGTTCCGATATTATCTGACTTACGATCCGATAACTTCATTAAAGCACCTTAAGATTCCTATTTTGGTAATCAATGGTGAACTCGATTCACAAGTTTCTCCAAAACAAAACCTTCCTGTTATCGCAAAAATTCTTGAAGGAACTGGAAACCGAAATTATAGGATTATTGAATTTCCAAAACTGAATCATTTCTTTCAAACATGTGAAACTGGATCTGTTTTGGAGTATGGAATAATTGAAGAAACTATTGCGCCTGTAGTTTTAAATACAGTATCTGATTGGATTCTTGAAACCACAGTTAATGAAATCATAATTGATAGAAATAAATACAAATAGGTAAAGTTAGCTTATAAATTTCGGATAAAATCCATATGGGTGGTTTTGGCAGCGGAAAGGGAGCAAGAAGTAAGGCATGGCGAAACAAAAAGAGATATATTACCAGTCTCCAAATTAATCCATGGGCATGGAGTCGATCCCAATAATCAATTTATTTGGGGCAACTTGACGGCTCAGAATGCCTGGGAAGACCAGGGACCAGCAGGTTATGAGAGGCTTGGCCTTCTCCATGCAGCATCAAGTTACAGTTACTGGCAGCAAGTATTCTAGAGGAAAAGATGAATTTTAATCTACTGCGACTTATTGTATTTTGAAGTTTTTTTATGTATTCTTTTGGTCCACCATTGGTCCATAGGATTTAGTAATTGATTTATGAAAAAATAAACGATCCAAGAGATTCGATTAAAAAATAACAAATCACGGCTATTATAATTGGTAGTGTACAATAGAAGAGGGCTTGTGAATATTGTTTTTGAGAATAACGGCGCCACATTAAATAACGCCAGCTCGATTTTCAACTATCTGCTAATCAATAACTTGAATAGTTAAAACACGGAGACGCGGAGACACGGAGACTTATAATTTATCATTTATGATGCGTTCTACACCGTTTAGGATATCCAAATAAAGTGGT